>JAKEEV010000917.1 GCA_022616395.1 Planctomycetia bacterium
AGGCTGGCCCAGATACGACCGCGCTGGCTGACCCGAATCAATTGCGGCAGGTTCTCTTCAACCTCTTGTTCAACGCGCTGGATGCTCAACCCGCTGGCGGGTACATTCGCGTCAGCGCAACAACCGAGCATCAACCGAACCGGCCCGACCCGGCGCTGGTGCTTCGCGTGGAAGATGGCGGGCCAGGGTTGCCGGCGGAATTAGGCGAGCGCATCTTCGAGCCGTTCGTCAGTACGAAGGAATCCGGTGTTGGGCTGGGGCTATCAATCTGTCGGCGCATTGCGGAGTCGCATGGCGGCACGCTCGTGGCCGAACGCGCTCCCGGAGGCGGAGCCGCGTTCGTGGTGTCTCTCCCCGCAGCGCGCCCGGAGTCAGCCGCGAACCAAACGCCAGCGCTGGTGGCGTGAGAGGCAAAGATTGTAGTCCTCACGCTCCGCGTGAGGGTCGCGAGCGCAGAGAGCGATGAAGAAATCTGCCGCTGGCGCGGCGACCTCACGCGGAGCGTGAGGACTACAATCAAGCACCTACTTCGGATATCCACGTGGCCACGTTACTCATCATCGACGACGAACCGAACCTGCTCTACTCGCTTCAGGCGGGCTTGGAGACGGAAGAGCTTTCCGTTGTGACGGCGAAGACGGGCAAGCAGGGACTGGCCGCGGTCGCGAAGGCGAATCCGGATGTGGTGATCGTCGATGTGCGGCTGCCGGATATGTCTGGTCTGGAGTTATTCGACAAGATCAAGGAACGCGATCCGCGCCTGCCGGTCATTGTGGTGACCGCGTTCGCCGCGACCGAGACCGCGATTGAAGCGATGAAACGCGGAGCGTTCGAGTACATGCTCAAGCCGGTCGATCTGCACTACCTTCGTGATGTGGTCGGTCGGGCACTCGAACTTCGGCGCATGCAGAGCATCCCGGCTGTCTTCGATGAGCAGCCAACCGAGGGGCCAGCCGATCAGATTGTCGGCCGATCGGCGGTAATGCAGGAGGTGTACAAGACGATTGGTCGAGTCGCCCCGCAAGATGTCACCGTGCTGTTGCTTGGCGAGAGTGGCACGGGCAAGGAGTTGGTCGCTCGCGCGCTTTACCAGCACAGCAAGCGCGGGGAGAAGCCGTTCGTGGCGATCAACTGCGCCGCGATTCCCGATGCGCTTCTGGAAAGCGAACTCTTTGGTCACGAGAAAGGCGCGTTCACCGGGGCGGATCGTCAGCGGATCGGCAAATTCGAGCAGGCCAACGGAGGAACGATCTTCCTCGACGAGATCGGAGATATGGCACCCGCGACTCAGGCGAAGGTGCTTCGCTTACTTCAGGATCAGCAGTTTGAACGAGTTGGCGGGCGCGACACAATCACCACGGATGTGCGCGTGATTGCCGCCACCAATCGCAAGCTCGATGACTTCGTCACCGCGGGCAAGTTCCGCCAGGATTTGCTCTACCGGCTCAACGGAGTCACGATCACTCTTCCTCCTCTGCGCGACCGCAAGGACGATATTCCACTGTTGGCGGATCATTTCGTCCGGACGTGTAACCGGACGTTGGACAAGAGCGTGCAGTCGATCGCGCCGGAGGTGTTGCGACTTTTCCAGGCTCATGACTGGCCGGGAAACGTGCGCGAAATGCAAAACGTGATTCGCTACGCGGTCATTCAGGCGGTTGGTGATGTGTTGACGGTCGATTGTCTGCCCGTTTCAGTCCGAGGAGGGCAATCGGGTGTTCCGTCGGGGCCGCCCGCTCCTCCGCTGGACGTTGTTCGGCTTGTTCGTGATTTGCTCGCGACTGGAACTCCTGACATTTACCGCGCGGTGATTGCCGAAGTGGACCGCGTGACATTCACGGAGGTGCTCCGGCATGTGAATAACAATCAGGTGCAAGCCAGCGCGTTGCTTGGCATCTCCCGAACCACACTTCGGACCAAGATGCAGGATCTTGGTCTACTTCACCCGCACCAGAATGGGTGAGACGCGGAACTCATTCACGCCTCGCTCTCCGGCGTGGTATAACGTGGCGAACTCCCTCTTTCCTCTTTCGGAGTTCCCCAAATGCGTCTGCTACTCTCCGTCTCTTTCGCGCTCGTCGCGGTTGCGGTACTCGCGATTCCCACTTCGTCCGCGCTCGCAGCACAGCCTCAAGTGAAGCTCCGCATCATTGTCTTCGGCGCTCACCCCGACGACGCGGAACTCAAAGCCGGAGGAACCGCGGCGAAATGGGCCAAGCTCGGCCACGCGGTCAAGATGGTGTCCGTGACCAACGGAGACATCGGGCACTGGCGTGAAGCCGGCGGGCCGCTCGCCAAGCGCAGACTCGCGGAAGTTCAGCGCGCCGACAAGATTCTCGGTGTGACGTGTGAAGTCCTCGACATCCACGACGGTGAACTCGAGCCGACCCTGGAGAACCGCAAGAAGATCACGCGGCTCATTCGCGACTGGAAGGCCGACATCGTGATTGCGCACCGGCCGTGGGACTATCACCCGGATCACCGTTACGTCGGCGTGCTGGTTCAGGACGCCGCGTTCCTGGTGACTGTTCCTCACTTCTGCCCGGACACTCCGCCTCTGAAGGCCAACCCGCTGTTCCTTTACGCCAGCGACAACTTCGTGAAGCCGTATCGCTTCAAGGCGGACATCGTGGTTTCGATTGACGATGTGATCGAGACAAAGTTCGATGCTCTGCACGAACTCGAATCGCAAGTGTACGAAGGAGGCGCGCTTGGCAGTGAAGAAGAGTTCCGCCTTGTGCCCAAGGGGAACGCGGAGCGGAAAAAGTGGTTCCGCGAGAAGCATTACTGGACGAAGCGCGACGCGGACGTGGCGAACAAGTATCGCGATGATCTGGTGATCTGGTACGGTCAGGAGAAGGGGAAGAAAGTGAAGTTCGCGGAGGCGTTCGAGATTTGCGAATATGGGCGTCGAGTTACGCCAGAGCAAATCAAGAAGCTGTTCCCGTTCTCTGAGTGAAACCACCCGCTCCCTTGCGGTCGCGGCTCGTTGATCCGCTGTGAGTTGGAGCGGTTTACGAGCCGCGACCGCAAGGGAGCGGGTGATTTAGACATCAGACTTCGGAAGATATGGCATGTCCGACGGTGATGCGTTACTTGCTGCGATTCTGGCTCAGCCGGACGAAGATGTTCCGCGGCTGGCGTATGCCGACTGGCTGGACGAAGTCGGTGATGAGCAGTCGCGCATCCGAGCGGAGTTCATTCGAGTGCAGATCGAGATGGCTCGGATTCCGCCCAGAGAAGTGATGCCGGACCGAACGCGGATGTTGGAACTGATGCCGCGAGCGCGAGTGATCCTGACGACTCACGGGGAGTCGTGGTTGGCTCCTCTTCGGCAACCCGGCGGGCCGCTGAACAGTTACCAGGCGCACGGAGAGTTTCGTCGCGGGTTTGTCGAGGTGGTGTGGATGTCGGCGGTTGGGTTCGTCTCGAAGGCCGAGAATCTATTCGCAAGTGCTCCGGTGCGCGAACTGCGCGTCAATCGCACCACCCTGCCGGAGTTCCGCGCGTTGATGGCTTGCCCACAGGTGGGCAAACTCAGCGGGCTGGATGTATCCGCCTGGCGGTTGGGGAACGCTTCCGCGCGGTTGATCGTGAGAAGTCGGTTCACAAAGTCACTGCGTGTGCTGCGCCTGTGCGGGTGCGGCCTTACCAATGAAGGTGCTCGCATTCTGGCTCACGCGGAATTCGACCGGTCGTTGGTGGAATTAGACGTGAGACGCAACCCAATCGACTCCGCGGGGTTTGCCGCCCTGCGGAAACGATTTGGGGATGCGCTCATCAGGGATGAGGGTGAGTGAAGCGAATGCTCACTTTCCTTTCGAGAGGGTCAACTCCAATGGGCCCATTCCTTCCTTGATCTCGGCGAAGAGCGACCCTTCGGCCTTGTCCTTCGACACCTGCTTGTAGAACTCTTTCTCTGCCTCTGTCGGCGGCAGAACCTGAATGGTGTACTTGCCGACTTCCGCTCCGCTGGAACCGGAGACGTGAGTGAGCTTGAACGAGCCGTCCGCCTCGGTGGTGGCGGTGGCGGTGCCGGTTCGCCCCTCGGTCGGGTTGAACATCAATTTCGTGCCAGCCGGCAGCGGCTTGCCGTCGTTGAACTTGATCTTTCCCTCAACCTTGACAATCGGCTTGCTTGCCTGGGTACAGCCTCCGATGAGAGCAAGGAGAGCGAGAAGAGCAACGGCACGGGCGAAGGTGGTGCGACGCATTTGCATGTTGGGTTCCTCTGGTGGTGCTCACGATAAAACGAACCGAGGGGGTTCGAGACCCCCTCGTGAGCGTGTGACCGCGCAGATGTCAGTCGTTGGCGACAACTTCGCCGCCGTCGCGAGTGCCGAGCGAGTAGACGGTTCGCAGCGGAACACTCTCGCGGAAGAACCGGACGCTGCCATCCGCCAGGCAGGCGTTGGCGCCGCCGGTGTGGAAGCTGAACCACTCGTTGTTCGGCCCGCAGTCGTGGTAGAGCCAGGGGCAACTCGGAGGGCCACCCTTTGGCGAGGAGTTGTTGTTGATGGGCTTTGAGCAGCCGGACGTGTTGTCCGGTTCAGCCCACCGCCAGCTCCGACGACCCAGGGTATCGACGGGGTCGAGGTAGGAGTTGGGCGGGAACGAGCCAGCGATGGCGGTCCAACCGGAGTTGTAGGCCGGGTGCATCGTCTCGTTGCGGCCCGTGGCCTCGTAACAGAGGATCGAGTTGCTCGTCCCGTCGGTGATGGACCCGATCGTGGCGGCACTGTAGTTCAGGTCGATGTTGGCGATCAGAGGATCGGTCGAAGGCTTCAACTGGAAGGCCTTGGCGGTACTGACGTCCGGGGCGCCCGGAGTGTACGTCTGGTAGTAGTTCAGTGGGTAGGCGCCCGAAGAGATGGCCGCGTTGTACCGCCCGGCTGGCAACCCTGTGGCCGAGGAGGCAGCCGTGCTGATCTCGACGTAGGGCAAAAACGCGTAATCGGAGGCCGCGTACCCCTGACTGTCCCGGTCGTTGCTCCGCAGACTCTGGCTGGGGCAGATGAATGTCTTGATCACCGCGCCTGGCCCCTGACCGCTCGCCGCCAGGACCGCATTCGTGCCCTCGTTGTAGCGGAGCTTGAGATTGAATTGCTTGTACACGTTGTCCTGCTCGATGTATGGCAGGATCATCGTCATCGGGCTGTGGAAGCACTGGGTCTTGAAAACCGTGCCCCCGTTGTTCACCAAGTGTTCGCCGGAGCGGGGGAACTTGCCGTAGGCGCTTTCATAATTGTGGGCACCCAGCCCAATCTGCTTGAGGTTGTTACTACACGTCATGCGGGCCGCTGCTTCGCGAACCTTTTGGACTGCCGGGAGCAGAAGACCGATGAGGATCGCGATAATCGCAATCACCACCAACAACTCAATCAGCGTAAAGGCAATCCTCCGACCTGTGTGGGCTTTCATCAAGAACCCTCCGTTGGGGAAAACTGGTGGACCGCGAGGTGGCCCAACTCGAGTTGTGTCAGCCGGACACAAGTAGAGTTTGTAATCGCTGTATCGCAAAAGAGAATATTCAAACCTGTGAATTTACGGGGTTAGTTTCATGTGTGAAATGTGTTGATTCTGAGTAGGTGACGAATGACGCCAAAGGTGTCTGCCTCCCGCGGCACCTCCGAATCCCGTTGCTGACAAGCAGTCCTTGCTCCGCGCCGGCTATAATGCCCACCTGCCCGCCTGTCGGAGCGCAACAACGCGAAATTGGTGGGGTGCCGGTGTTCGGGTCGAAAGACAATCGCGGTCACGACCCGAACACCAAACCCACCAATTTCGCGTTGTTACGAGGAGGCGGGGCCGGAGGTTGTCATGTCTTCTCCCGTTGAGCACGCGCTGCTTGCTTCCCCCGCGTTCGATTCGATCTCACTCGGGCTGAGTCATCCGGGTCGGGTGTGGGCGAATCTGTCGGCTGCCGCGCTCTCGGAACATGCGGTTCGTCGCGGGGAAGCACTTCTTACCGATCTCGGCGCGGTCGCGGCATACACCGGCAAGCGCACTGGGCGTTCGCCGAAGGACAAGTTCACCGTTCGCGAAGCTCCTCACGCCGAGCAGATCGATTGGACATCGAACCAGCCGATGACACCAGAAGTGTTCGCGCGCCTGCGCGATCTGGTGCGCGCGTACTTGCAGAATCGCGAGCTATACGTCTTCGATGGCTTCGCGGGTGCTGATCCGCGACACCAACTACGTCTGCGCGTCGTCACCGAGAAGGCGTGGCACTCGCTTTTTGCCCGCTGTCTGTTCTTGAGGCCCACACTGGATCAACTGAAGGGCTTCGTCCCGGAGTGGACGATTCTGCATGCGTGTGATTTCCACGCCGAACCTGCACGCGACAGCACCAAGAGCGAAGCGTGTGTTGCGATCAGCTTCGAGCAGAAGCTCATCGTTGCGTGTGGAACTCACTATGCGGGCGAGATCAAGAAGTCGGTGTTCACCATCATGAATTACTTGCTCCCGCAGAAGGGCATCTTCCCGATGCACTGTTCGGCGAATCTGGGGCCGGGCGGAGACGTGGCTCTGTTCTTCGGGTTATCGGGCACGGGGAAAACGACGCTCAGCGCGGACCCCGAACGTCGGCTGATCGGTGATGATGAACACGGTTGGAGCGAAGGAGGAATCTTCAACTTCGAGGGTGGTTGCTACGCGAAGACGATCAAGCTCTCGGCGAGTGGCGAACCGCAAATCTGGAACGCGCTGCGGTTCGGCTGCGTCCTGGAGAACGTGCCGGTCGATCCGCTGACGCGCAAGCCCGACTTCAACAGCGAGCAGATCACGGAGAACACGCGGGCGGCGTATCCGGTGGACTTCATTCCTGGTTGCGAACTCTCTGGCGTTGGTGGGCATCCCAAGAACATCTTCTTCCTGACGTGTGATGCGTTTGGCGTGCTTCCTCCTCTGGCTCGACTGACACCCGATCAAGCCGGGGAATACTTCCTGTGCGGCTACACGGCGAAGGTCGCGGGGACCGAAGCGGGCGTGACGGAACCAACGCCAGAGTTCAGCGCGTGTTTCGCCAAGCCGTTCTTGCCGCTTCCGCCGAAGCGTTATGCCGCGATGCTCAAGGAGAAACTGGAGAGGCGCAATGTCCCGGTGTGGCTGGTGAACACTGGCTGGACGGGCGGGCCGTATGGTGTTGGCAAGCGAATGAGTCTCGCGCACACTCGCGCTCTATTGCGAGCGGTACTCACGGGCGAGTTGAAGGACGTTTCGTTCGCGCCGGACCCGGTGTTCGGTCTGGCAATCCCCGCGACGTGTCCCGATGTGCCAGAGAGCGTCCTTCGCCCTCACGACTCGTGGCCCGACAAGGCTGCTTACGACAAGAAGGCGAAGGAGTTGGCAGAGCGCTTCAAGTCCGAGTTCAAGAAGTACGCGTGACCATCTCAGGTTTGCGTATCGCCGGGGCTTACTTCGCGTTATCATCGATGAAATGGAGGCGGTGACGAGGATCGCCCAATGAGCGCTGGTGGAGTGACTCCTCCCGTTGTGCGGCACCTGCTGTTGTGCGAGCAGATTGTCGACGACCTGAACACCCACACTTCTACGCAATCGCATGGATTCGTTTCCAGAGTTTAGTTCCGGCGGCGGGTTCCGTAAGTCCGATTAGATACTTGACTTTTGTACAGTAATAGGGCAGAATGGGGGTAGAAGGAACCGGCACACCGGACCGACCTTCCTGCGCGCCGGCAATCCCCACACAAGCGCCAGACAAGCGTGAGGCATTACCGCCAGGGGGTGGCCTTTCTAAACCCCATGAATTCCAGCGTTTGGTCGCGATAACCGCCACATGACCCCTCTCCAAAACGCAGCAAACCCCACGAAACATGGGCTAAAGCGGGGGGGAAGAAAACAGGGGGGTGGCGGGGGGAGGGGAACGCTCTCCCTCAGACGCGCTCGCTGATCCGCCCGCCTCGGACACTACACAATAACCATTCAACCCACTCGGGTATTGAGAGTCGGGCGTGGAGGTCGTCGAAACTTCCTTTCGCGGCTCCAGGTTTGTATGAGATGCGGTTGCATTGCGGGCCGGACATTCTCGCTCGCGAACAACTCCTCTTGGTGGAGGCATGACCGTGGCTGACGCGCCAAAACCCGGTCGCGCGAAACGTGTCCTGGAACGGTTTGAAATCTCCGAGGCTGGTCTGTCTGCGCACCTGACCGAAGAGCAGAAGACGTGGCCAGTGGTGAAACTGCGTCGGGGTTCGGAGCGGGTTGAAGTGCTCACGTTTGAGGTGCTCACAGCGCAGCCGACTTTGGTGTTGAAGGTGTCTGTGCGGGAGAAGGTTGATGAGGCGGATCAGGTCGGACTGGCAAACGACATCCTCACGCTCCTTCAAACAATCAGTGAGGCGGAGCGCGAACTTGGCGGTGGTGGGCTGA
>JAKEEV010000918.1 GCA_022616395.1 Planctomycetia bacterium
ACCACACTCGCACCGGCAGTGCCGGAAGCAGGCCAACCGGTGCGCGGGTCGAGCAAGTGGCCCAGTTTCTGCCCTTTATACTCGAAGAACTGGAAGGTGGCAGCGGACGTACCTAGCCCCGCGTCTCGCAAATATACCACACCGAGCGAAGAATCTGATTCCGTGGGGTGTTTCAAGCGAATCGGCCACCCGCGAACATCCACTGGCGGGCAACCGATGGCGAAGGCGCTGCTTCCGCCTGCGTGAAGTAGCGCGGACTTCACTCCCCACTTCGAGCGAAGCAACTCAGCGGCGCGATCAAGAGCATAACCCTTACCCACCGCGCCCAGATTGATTTCCAACCCTCTCACGCGATACTTCACGGCGTGTTTTTCCGCATCCAGGACAACATGCCGGAAGCCGGTGCGCCCCATCGCATCAGCGCGCTCGCGTGGGGTCGGCACGCGGCCGTCGCGTTTGAAGAAGCCCCAGGCCTTCGTCAGCGCACCGGCCACGATGTCGAATGCGCCCCCGGTTTCCTTCGTCCAGACCGCACAGCGCGCGAAGAGGTCAAACAGTCGCTCCTCGACTTCCACGAAGCCATCCGCAGCGAGCTCGTTCAGGCGCGAGACTTCCGAATGGTCGCGGAAGACCGTCATCTGGTCTTCGAGTTCATCAATGAGATTCAGAGCGTCTTCGGCCGCGAGAACTGCGTCAGGATGTGTGCCTGCGGGAATGGCAATCTCGAACCGCGTCGCCATCGCTCTGCGCGAGACTCGCACAAGCGCGTATTCGCCCGGAGGTGCTTCCGGTTCGTCGGCGAGTGAGAAGAGCAGATCGAGCATAGTCTGTGGAAGAAGAGGAGCCACAGATAAACGCAGAAAACACAGATTGATAACAGAAAGCAAAATGGCCACAAAAAAGCACAAAGGGCACAAAAGAAAACACAAGAGAAGAAGTGTTGAAATCAATTCTTCTCTGTTCTGTCTTGGCTTCTTTTGTGCCCTTTGTGCTTTTTTGTGGCCATTCTCTTGGGCTTTTCGCCGGTCACACTTCGTTCATCTGGTCGTGGATCATCGGGTCGAGGTGCTTGGTGTTGCGCTCGATGGCCAGCACGATTGTGCGCTCTTCAACGCCATCGGCGCTGGCGGCCACAGCCGGAATGATTTGCCGACTGTCCGGCAAACTGAACGGCATCATGAACGTGCCGTCCGAGTTCAGTTTGATCGGGTCGTTGTTGAGCGTCAGGTGCGCGGTTGGGTCGGTGCGTCCGAACACGATCAACTTCGCGTCAATCTCGAAGAAGAACTTCTTGACGCTCCCCGGCGGCATGGCTCCGGTTCCGAAAGCGGTTTCCTTCGGCGGGCCAATTGAACGCCCGAGCCGCTCCTCGAACAACTCCCGTAACTCCGGGTTGCCCGCGGACTCGAAGCCGGTGGACATCGCGAGCATCCGCTCGGCTTTCCACTTCGCGTCCGAGTCATCCCAGCCGCTTTCGAGCGACTCACTCCCGGCACGCGGAGGAGTCACGACGTTCGACCGGGCGATTGGCCAGAACTCGCCCCGGCGAGACAAGTAGCCGATGTCCGCGCGATACATCCGCGGAGGCTGTTGAACATCGATGTACCAGGTGTTCCCGCTCCCCTGCACAACGATGTCGCGAATCGGAGTCTCGGAGGTGCTGGTGGTATCCTGACTGGTGACATCGAACAGCCGGATGATCAGTTTCGCGCCGTGCCAGTCCTGCTTGAGTGCAGCTTCCGCGCGCTGGATGGACTGACTGGAGAGATTCCAGATCGCGTGCAGCCAGTAAGGATCGGGCACGGCCAACAGAATGCGATCCTTGACGGGTGGGCCAGCCGGTTTGCTCGCGGTGGCTTCCTTGACCACTTCGCGGTGTTGGGTGAGCGTCTTGGTGACAAGCGGCTTCGCGGCCGGAAGCGGCTTCACGGCGGAAATCGGTTTGACCGGCCGCTTGGTCGCCGGTGTCGGTGTGGTCTTGTGAGACCCGTTGACAGTCGGCTTCGCAACCGCGGCAACGGCCGATGCGGGGACTGGCTTCGATGGTGCGGGTGTACTCACACGCGGCACCGGCTTGGTCGGCCCGGTGGACTTCGCTTGTGGCTTGGTGGATTTGGAGACCTTCGCGGGCGCTTTGGAAGTCGCCTTCCCGGGCTTGGCCTTCTTCGCGGGCCGCGTGATGCGCGTGGCGGAAGGTTTGGGTTTGCTTAGTTTCGCGACCGACTTCACGCTGGCCGGTTTGGCGCTCTTTCCTTTTGGTTTTGGTCCTTTGGTCGAACCAGCACTCGAGGTTCGGGAGAGCGCCTTGACCAGCGCGCCCTTGTCCATTCCTTCCCAGCCGCGGATTCCGCGACGGCGGGCCAAGTCGGCCAACTCCTTCTTGGATTGCTCGGTCAGTGAGCCAGCGGTCTTCATCGGCGGCCACTCCCCGCGCCACTTCGCGGTTGGTGGGACGGTCTTGGGGTGGCATCCATGCGCGGGTCGCGGGTTCCGTCCCCGGCGAAGATCTCGGTCATTCTATTCCCGGAGCGAACCGGGAATGTTCTCCCGCGCCTGGAACAGGAAGGTTCCCGCTCCCTGGCTCGGGAGAATTAGCAAGCGTAACTCTCGTCCAGTCCTCAAATAACGTCGAACAGCAACGCTCCCACTGCGTGCCATCGGGCAAAAAAGCCAAGCCACGGAGAACCCAAGAGCAGTTTGAGAGGCAGTCGGGCAGGCACTCTCGCGATGACCGGAGCGGATATTCCTTGCGAGTGTTTATCTTAGGAAAACTCGGTTCCCTGTGTCAATGTGATTTGGAGAACCAAACTGCTGTTCTCGTTCGAGTTTGCGCGACCGGGACTCCTTGTACTTGCCCGATTTCCGAGCAATCCCGCAACCTCATTCGCTCTCCAAACAGCACGAGAAACACTCATCTCATGGCCACAAACTCTTCAAATTCGTGGCTCTTGTCCCGACTTCAAAACTTTGTGAATTTTTTCACGAGATGCGGATTGACTTTGTTTCGCGCTTACCCACAATGCCTACGTCCCTCTTGTTTTGCCTACATTCGGGGCGATACCGATGCCGGCCGACCCTCCTCCCAGGCGCAACCTGCCGGTTGGGCTGATGGTTGTCGGTTCGGAGATGGCGACATTCACCATTTTGGGTGTGTTGCTGGATCTGGGATTGGGGACGATGCCGGGGTTTACGATTGGTCTAACGATTCTCGGAGTTGGGTTGGCCTTTTGGCATTTGATAAAGATCTCGAAGGCGCTGGCGGAAAGGAAACCTCCTTCCAACAACCAGGGTTCGCCGTGATTCAGCGGGCCGCGATTCTGCTCGGCGTGCCGGTGCTGGTCGCCGCGCTGGCGGTGGTTCCGTTAGGCTTGTGGCGCGGCGAATATCAGTGGTTGTGCGCGGCGGTGGCCGTGGGACTGATTGTTCCGCCGGGGTTAGTCACTCTGATCGTGGCGGACCGATTTGGGAAGTCTTCGGCGTATGGCCGCGTGGCTGCGGTGTTCGTGGGGACATTCGTGCGGCTGGTGGTGGGTTTTGGCGGCGCGGTGTTGGTGTTCCAGCTCAACAAACAGACCTTCCAGTCCGACGCGATCAGTTTCTGGTTGTGGGTACTCGGCGTGTATCTGGTAACGCTGGTGGTCGAGACGGCGCTGCTGTCGGGCAAGCCGGTTAGGTGATCCGCAGACCTGAGCTGCGAGGTGCGGCGATGGCTCACGAGACCGAGAAACAGAAGATCAATCCGTTTAGCCACGTCGTCGATAGCGACCACATCGAGATACTGCCGACGATAGGGCTGGAGATTCACGGGCTGGCCATCGGTGGTGTGCCGATCAAGTTCATCATCTTCATCACGATCAGCGCCCTCGTGGTGGGTTGGGCGATGATCTGGCTTGGCCGGAAGATGCAAACCGGCGAGCCTCCTCAGGGGAAACTCTGGAACCTTCTCGAATATCTGGTCTTCTTCGTGCGCGACTGGATCGCTCGGCCCGGAGTCGGCGAGCGCGACGCTCCCAAGTACCTTCCCTATTTCACAACGCTGTTTCTGTTCATCTTCGCGATGAACCTGATGGGGATGCTCCCGTTCCTCGGCTCACCAACCGCGTCGATCATGGTGACGGGGGCGCTTGCTCTGGTGAGCTTCGTGGTGATCCATGCGTCGGGCGTCTCGGAGATGGGCGGAGCGAAGTATCTCAAGTCGTTCACTCCGCACATCCACATTGAGGGCGGTGCAGGGATGCAGATCTTCGCGAAAGTGCTGACGATCGGAATGGCGGGACTCGAATATCTCACGGCGTTCATCCGGGCCAGCGTGCTGGCCATCCGCTTGTTCGCCAATATGCTGGCCGGACACACCGTCCTGTTCATGATCCTGTTCTTCATCGCTTTGGTTTCGGACCCCCGATATGTGGTCCCGATCGCGGAGGGGAAGGACTGGCTGTTCTACCCGGTGTCGATCTTCAGCGTGTGTTTGGTGGTCGCCCTGAGCTTGCTGGAGTTGTTCATCGCGGGCTTGCAGGCGTTCATCTTCACATTCCTGACGGCGGTGTTCATCGGACTGGCAAAACACCCGCCGCACTAACGAAGAATTTCAGAATGCGGATTTCGGAATGCGGATTGAAAGCAGAAGACACGAAAGCGGTTGCTTGGATTTGGTTTTCCAATCTGAAATCCGAAATCCGCATTCCGCAATGAGAGAAAGCCACAGTAACTACTTAACCGACTTCGGAGGTTCCCGACGATGCGATTTAGCAACGTGCTTGTGCTTGCCTTGCTCGTGGTACTCGGCACCGCGTCCCCGCTGTTTGCCCAGCAAGCTTCGGGGATCCCGACTTCACTTGGTCCGGGCGTTGGCGCGGGCATCGGGATGGGACTTGCGATTGTCGGCATCGGGATCGGCATCGGTCTGGTCGGTCACGCGGCTCTGAGTGGCATCGCCCGCCAGCCGGAGCAAGCGGGGGCGATTCAGGGCGTGATGTTTATCCTCGCGGGTCTTGTGGAAGGCGCTGGCATTATCGCGCTGGTGCTGTGTTTGCTCCTGCCGCTGATCGTGTAAGTGAAGCGTCTTTCGTGGAGCGCGGGCCTCTCGCCCGCACAACCCAGCAGCGGGCTTTCGCCCGCGTCACACACAGCGAACCTCCCATGCGGTTAATTCCACTCAACGCGCTTGCTCTTCTGGTTGTTCTGGCGTTCGCGTCGCCGGTATTGGCGGCCGAGGCCGGTCAGGAAGGCGGGAAGCTCGACTTCCTCGGCCTTCAGCGCTACGACCTGGGCATCTACACGCTCATCGTCTTCGGCCTGTTGATATTCGTACTCAACAAGTACGCCTGGCCGAAGATCAAGGTCGGACTGGAGAGACGCGAGGCGAGCATCAAGGGCGCTCTTGAGGAAGCCAAGCGCGAGCGCCAGGAGGCGAAGAACGTTCTGGAGCAGGCGAGGAAGCAACTCAACGAGACCGCGCTGCAGGTCAAGGCCATGCTCGACGAGGCTCGACGCGACGCCGACAACCTGCGGACCGAGCAGCGCGAGATTGGTGTGAAGGAAGCTCAGGCCGAGCGCGCGCGCGCCAAGCGCGAAATCGAAACGCGCATGGCCGGCCTGAGCAAAGACGTTTACGAACAGGCCGTGACACTCGCCGCGCTGATGGCCGAGAAGGCGCTCCGTCGACAGGTCAGCATCAGCGACCACCAGCGGCTGCTCGACGAATCACTGGCCGAACTCCAGTCCGCCGCGAACAAGGCGTAGCTCGGGAAAGTAGAAGAGCGACTGCGCGAAGTTGTCGGAAGTAGTTGGGAGTTTGTGGAGCTTGTGAAGCCCCCTCACCCGCCGCTTTTCGCGAAGCTGGCGCTTCGCGGCGGCGACCTCGCCCCGCAGAAGCGGGGCGAGGTCGCCGCAGACTCTCGCCTTGCGAGAGTCGTAGCGGCGGGTGAGGGGTCTTAAAGACTCACTCCATTCCCCGACCTTTGAGTACCGACGCTCGACAACCCGGAATCGGAACATGGCCTCTCCCGACGTACAACACGAGACGGTTCTCGAAGCAGGGTCGGTCAAGTCCCGGCTTGCGAAACTCTACGCTGAAGCGCTGTTGCTGACCGCGATCAAGCAGAACCGCGTCGAGGAGGCCGGCTCGGAACTGACGAGTTTCATCACCGAGGTACTCGACAAGGATCGCGTGGTCGAAGCGTTCCTCAGTAGCCCGGTGATTGGGAAGAAGGTGAAGACCACTGCTCTGGAAGCAGCCCTTCCGGGACACGTTTCGGAGATTCTGCGCGGACTCTTTGCGGTTCTGACTCGCAACGGGCGACTTGATCTCTTGCGTGGGATTAGCGCTGCATACAACCAGATTCTCGATGAGCGCGCTGGGCGCGTGCCCGTGAAGGTGACCACCGCCACCGAGTTGACCGAAGCACAGCGAACCACGCTCCTCGACACACTATCCAGAATGTTGAAGCAACAACCGGTTCTCCACGTTCGCGTGGACCCGGATCTTCTCGGCGGGATGATTATTCAGGTCGGTGACCGGGTGATCGACACGTCCGCGCGCACCCGACTCCAAACCCTCCGCACACTCTTGCTTGACAGGGCCAGCGACTATGTCACGGGTAACTAACGCCAGCGAAATTCTCAGCGTCATCTCCAAGCAGATTTCTGAGTACGACCGGAAGATCGAGACTCGCGAGGTCGGGCAGGTGCTCGAAGTGGGCGACGGCATCGCCCGCTGTTACGGCCTGTCCGAAGTGATGGCCGGCGAACTCGTGGACTTTCCCGAGGCCGGGGTGAAGGGGCTCGCCTTCAACCTCGAAGAATCGTCGGTCGCGGTCATCGTTCTGGGCGATTACTTGAAGATTCGCGAGGGGATGGAAGTTCGCACGACGGGCGAGTTGCTCTCGGTTCCCGTCGGCGAGGCGATGATTGGCCGCGTGGTTGATCCACTGGGCAATCCGCTCGACGGCAAGGGACCGATCCTCACCAACAAGCGTCGGCTGGTCGAGAGCAACGCGCCGGGCGTGGTCGAGCGGCAACCGGTGAAGTCTCCCCTTCAGACTGGTCTGAAGGCCATCGACTCGATGACTCCCATTGGCCGCGGACAGCGCGAGCTAATCATCGGCGACAGGAAAACTGGCAAGACGGCCATCGCGATAGACACGATCATTAACCAGAAGGAAGAGAACGTCATCTGCGTGTATGTGGCGTGCGGGCAGATGGAATCGAAGGTCGCCAGCGTGGTTGAAATCCTCCGCAACACAGGCGCGATGGATTACACGATTGTGGTTGTTGCGTCATCCGCCAAGTCGGCCCCGCTTCAGTACATCGCGCCTTACGCCGGTGCCGCGATGGCCGAATACTTCATGTATGAAGAGGGGAAGGACACCCTTTGCATCTACGACGACCTCTCGAAGCAGGCCGCGGCTTACCGACAGCTTTCGCTTCTGGTGCGTCGGCCGCCCGGTCGAGAGGCTTACCCCGGCGACGTGTTCTACTGCCACTCGCGTTTGCTGGAACGCTCCGCCAAACTGGCAGAGAAGTACGTCATCCTCGACGAAGGCACCGACGGGGCGAAGGCCAACGCGGACTGGGGCATCAACAAGGCGTCGAACCCGAGCGAGCGTCGCGGACCGGGCGACCAGGGGAAGTTTTACACTGGGCCGGGCGAGTATGGCGGACTGGCTCAGGCTCAGCACGACCTGAAGCACTTCCCCGGCGCGAAGATCGCGAAAGTCTACGGCACCGGCGGCTCGCTCACGGCCTTGCCCATCATTGAGACACTCGAAGGCGAAGTCTCCGCGTACATCCCGACCAACGTGATCTCCATCACCGACGGACAGATTTACCTTCAACCCGATCTGAAGAACGCGGGCGTCTTGCCTGCCGTGGACGTGGGTATTTCGGTGAGTCGCGTCGGTGGAAACGCGCAGATTCCGGCCATGAAGCACAAGACCGTGGCTGGTGGTTTGAAACTGGCACTCGCTCAGTTCCGCGAACTGGAAGCGTTCGCTCAGCTCGGCACCGAACTCGACAAGGTGACGCAGGCTCAGCTCGACCGCGGATACCGCATGGTCGAGATTCTCAAACAGCCTCAGTACAAGCCGCTGAACGTGATCGACCAGATCATGATTATCTACGCGGGCAACACCGGCGGGCTTGATAAGGTGGATCGCAAGAGGGTGAAGGACTGGGAGGAGCAGTTCCTCAAGTTCATGAAGGAACAGAGGTCCGAAGTGCGGGCGCTGCTGGCGAAGGAACGAAAGATGACGGACGAGGTGATCAAGGCGCTCGACGCGGCCATCACCGAGTTCCAGCCGCAGTTCAAGGCGTAGTCATTAGTCATTGATCATTGGTCATTCGTGTGGGTTCTCCGTCAACCGCGATGCTGGGAGATCACCAATGACTAATGACTAATGACCAATGATCAAACAGAGAAAGGAGGTATGGCGCAATTCATATGGCTGGACTGGAACCTCGCGAAGTTGGACATGCACCACCTCGGTGCGGACGAAGTGGAGTTCGCTTGGGAACACCGGACTGACGTTTGCGGGTGGGAGGAACCAGAGCCGGGAGTCGAGAGCTACGGCCGAGTACCGAACGGTCGATGGGTGAAGATCATCTGGCGCCACAACGGCTTCGGAGATGAAGACCTGATCTTCGTCATCACCGCGTATCACGTGCCTCACGGACCGGAGTAATGGGAACGGACGGAGGGCGAAGTCGTGCCTCGTGACCGGGACTTCGACCGCGACGAGTATGGCGAACCCCGCAAGCGTGGCGGTTCGAATAAGGGATTGCTGATCGCGGGCTGCGCGGTTGAGGCGCTGGTGATTCTGGCGGGTGCGGGCGTTGCCGTGTGGTACTTCGTGTTCGCGGGCGAGACGACGGCGGAGGTGACCAACAAGTACCGGCCGCGCTTCGCCAAACAGCGGACGAAGCTCAAGCGGATCGCCGACAAGTTGCCGGCGCGCGGATCGGTGCAAGGAGACACGCTCCCTGCGAACCTCGATCCCAAACCGGTGTACGATGTGCCGGGGAAGAAGTTCAACACCGCGATCCTGATGGCCGAACAGTGCGAAGACCCGGACCGGGAATTGAAGTCGCTCACCGAGTTCGACCTGGGATTCTTTGCAGACGAGTATCGCATTCACTTGCAGTGGACCGGCGACAAAAGCCCAATGGTGGAGTCTGCGAAACGCGAGCGGCTGAAGGATCTGGCGAAGCGGTTCGACACAACGCTCGACTTCGCGTATCTGGTGGTGGCTCGAACGGTGAGGTTCGATCCGCCGCGCCTGGTGAACGAGAACACTTTCCTCGGCGGTGACCTGGAGTTGGAAGTGTTCCTGATCGACCTGAAGACCGAGAAGGTGTTGGGGAGTTTCCGCCGGTCCTTCCGCCCCGATGCGCAAGTGATGGCTGAGTTCCGCACGGATCGCAAGGAGAGCGACAGCGCGGAGTCGTTCATCTACTCCAATGTGTGGGTGAAAGCACGCAAGGAAGTGGCCGCGGCACTGGCTCGCGGAACCGGCGGAACCTTCAACATCGAGCCGAAACGGTAAACACGAAACGTTAAACGCGAGATGCGAGACGGATACCGATGGCTAATCTGCGTGCTCTGGTGAAGCGCCGAAAGGCGGTGCGGAACATCCGCAAGATCACCAAGACGATGGAACTGATCGCCACATCGCGCTTCCAGCGCGCCCTCAAGCGCGCAACCGACGCGGAGGCGTTCACCCGCAAGATCGCCGAGATTACCGCTGACCTGGGCAAGAACGCGGGCGGCGTAAGTCATCCGCTGTTGGCCACGCGAGCTGTGAAGAAGTCGGTGCTCTTGGTCATCACGGCCAACCGCGGGCTGTGCGGCGGGTACAACGGAAGCATTCTGCGCGAGGCGATGGGCGCGATTCGGCAATACCAATCGGGCGCGGGTATTCCGTTCGAGTTGGAAGTCGCAGGCAAGCGCGGAATCGCGTACTTCAAGTTCCAGCGCCTGGAGCGCACGAAGGAATACACCAACTTCGAGGACAAGCCGACGTTCGCGGAGGTGGACCCGATCGCGACTCGGTTCATCGAACTCTTCGCGACCGGTCAGATTGACGAGGTGAAGGTCGCGTACATGAAGTTTTTCAACCCCGCGCGTCAGGAACCGGTGGTGGAATCGTTTCTTCCGCTCTCGTCACTGACGGTCGAGACTCGACACCCCGCGCCGGATACTCCTGCAACTCCGGCAACGCCCGCGGCTCCTTTAGCGAAGGTCGAGTACGAGTTTCTGCCGGAAGCGGAGGAGATTCTGGAGGAACTTGTTCCTCTGGCTCTCAAGATCCGGCTGTTCAAGTGCTTCCTCGACGCGGCGGTGAGCGAACAGATTGCCCGCCGTGTCGCAATGAAAGCCGCGACGGAGAACGCGGGCGACCTCATCAAGGACATCACGAGGAAGTACAACCGCACGCGTCAGGCGAACATCACCAAGGAGATTTCGGAGCTGATCGCCGGCGCAGAAGCGCTAAAGTGAGTTTCGCCCGACCCGGAGGAACCGCGATGAGTACCGCGATCAAACCTGAGCGCAGGAAGTTGAGCTTCGCGAGTCTCGATGAAGTTGTCGCGGATGCCGAGAACTTGCTCGCGAAGGGGTACGACCGAGCGGCGAACTGGGATCTGGCTCAGGTGTGTTCGCACCTCGCGGAGTGGATGCGGTTCCCGATTGACGGCTTCCCGAAGGTGCCGTTGGTGCTTCGCCCTGTGTTCTGGCTGATGCGGGTGACGGTCGGCAAGAAGATGCGGACGAAGATTCTCACGGACGGTTTCGACGCAGGTGGTCGGACGATGCCGCAGACGGTGTTTCAGCCCGGAGGCGATGCAACCGCTGCGGTCGCGAAACTGAAAGAAGTCGCCGAACGGTTCAAGGCGCACACGGGACCGATTGTCCCCTCGCCGCTGTTCGGCCCCATGACAAAGGATGAGGCGCTTCAGTTGCAGTTGAAGCACTGTGCGCATCACTTGAGCTTTTTGGTTCCCAAGACCACTTAACCGCGACCCGTGGGTGCGCGAAGCGACAAGAGGCACATATGGTTTCCATTACGCAGAAGGTCGGCACGATTGTCCAGATCATCGGCTCCACGTTCGATGTGGAGTTTGAAGAGGGGAAACTGCCGGACATTTACAACGCGCTGAAGATTAACGCGAAGACCGAAAGCGGGCTGGAGATCAACCTCACCGGCGAGGTTCAGCAGCACCTCGGGGGCAGCCGCGTGCGTTGCGTGGCTCTGGGAAGCACTGACGGCCTGATTCGCGGACTGAAGGCAATCGACACCGGTGGCCCGGTGTCGGTTCCCGTCGGCCTCGAAACGCTTGGCCGCGTGTTCAACCTGCTCGGCGATCCGATTGATGCTCGCGGGCCGGTTACCACTCAGGAACGGCGCGGCATTCACCAGGAGCCGCCGAAGTTCGCGGAACTCTCGCCGAAGGCCGAAGTGCTCGTCACCGGCATCAAGGTTATCGACTTGCTCACGCCTCTGGTTCGCGGAGGAAAGGCCGGACTGTTCGGCGGAGCCGGGCTGGGCAAGACGGTCATTCTCACCGAGTTGATTAACCGCATCGCGAAGATTTATAAAGGCTACTCGGTGTTCGCGGGCGTCGGCGAGCGCACGCGCGAAGGGAACGACCTGTGGCTGGAAATGCAGGAGACCAAGACCAGCGCCGCGGCGGATGCCAAGAGCGTGCTCGAAAGCTGCGCGATGGTGTTCGGGCAGATGAACGAGCCTCCGGGAGCGCGACTTCGCGTCGCGCTGTCGGCCCTGACGATGGCCGAATGGTTCCGCGACTCAACCGGCACTGAAACGCTCTTGTTCGTCGATAACATTTTCCGGTTCTCACAGGCCGGTTCGGAAGTATCAGCGCTTCTGGGCCGAATGCCAAGCGCTGTGGGTTACCAGCCGACGCTTGCAACCGAGATGGGCGAACTTCAGGAGCGGATTACCTCGACGAACAAGGGCGCGGTCACGTCGGTGCAAGCGGTGTACGTACCGGCCGACGACCCGACCGACCCGGCCCCAGCGAACACGTTCCAGCACCTCGACGCGTTCATCTATCTGGAGCGCTCGATCTCGGAAAAAGGTATTTACCCCGCAATCGACCCGCTGGCGTCGAACAGCCGACTGCTCGATCCGCAGTTCGTCGGCGAGAGGCACTTCAACGTCGCCGATCGCGTGAAGCGCATCCTTCAACGGTATCGTGACCTCCAGGACATCATCGCGATTCTGGGCGTGGATGAACTGAACGAAGAGGACAAGAAGGTGGTGTCTCGTGCTCGACGAATCGAGCGGTTCCTTTCGCAACCGTTCTTCGTGGCCGAAGCATTCACCGGCAAGAGTGGCAACTTCACGAAGCTCGAGGACACAATCCGCAGCTTCGAGGAGTTGTGCGACGGCAACTGGGACCACCTGCCCGAAAGCGCGTTCATGTACGTCGGGCCAATCGAGGAAGCCGCCACGGCCTACGAAGAGGCCCTGAAGAAGGCAGGCGGGAAATAGAGTGTGAGTGTGAGTGTGAGTTAAGACAAAGGCAGAAAACCAGAAGTGTTCTTGGCTTGGTCTTTGGTTTTCACTCACACCCACACTCGCACTTGCGAAGCACTTACACTTGCGAGCAAAGCTCGCGAGGAAGCAATGACCGAATCCACACCCAAGACCGTGAAAGTCGTCGTCGTCACCCCGGAACGGGCGGTGCTCGACGCGACCGCCAACATGGTCATCCTTCCGATGTACGATGGCGAACTCGGCGTGCTCCCGGGCCGCGCGCCTCTCGTTGGTCGACTTGGCGCGGGCGAACTTCGTTTGAAGACTGGCGACGCGGTGACTCGCTGGTTTGTGGATGCTGGGTTCGTGCAGGTGCGGTCGGATGTGGTGACCGTGCTGACCGCAAACGCTCGCCCCGCGCTGGAAGTGACCCCGGAGATGGCCGAGCGAGCCAGGACCGAAGCCGAAGCTCTCCCCTCAGCCAACGCGCTTGAACGCAAGAACAAGGCGAAGGCCCGCGACCGAGCCGCGGGGATGAAACGCGTCGCCGCCAAGAACCCGGTGGACTGAGTTTCGCCCACCTCGAACACGAAAGCCCACACCAACTGGTGTGGGCTTTCGTGTTCGAGGCTTGCCCCGATCATTGGTGTTTAGCGCTGCTGGGCGCGACGACATTGAACAATGCCACGGAGCTTTTCAACTGTGAGGTTGAGTCGTCGATGAAGTATGCGGTGGCAGTTTGCACACACGATAGCCAACTCATCCGGTGTAATGCGGTGTTCTTCGGTTAACTGCGCCAGCGGAACTCGGTGGTGACACTCAGCAAATCCATATCCGAGTTCCTCCCCGTAGAGTGCAACGAAATCAAAATCGCACACCTCACAGAGTAGTTTACCCTGCTGTGTTTTGAGTACCTGTTGCTTCCTCTGACGGACAACTGTTCGATTTCGTTCCTTTCGTCGGTGCAACCGCAGCCGTACTTTGCCCTCGGAATAGGTCTGCTCTGAGTTGTTTCCGTCTCCATCGGTTTTCCCCTCACCGAGCATTCGTCTCAACTCGGCCTTGATTGCCTTCCGTGAATCCTCGTTCTGAAGAGCGTGGAGCAAGTCTGGGTTAAAGCGTGCGCAACTCTGCCTCAACTCGGGTGCCCAATCAGCGTTTCTTGGATCAACCATCTTCTTGTACGTGACGGGGCTGCCGTTATGCGTCAGCTTCAAGATGTTCGCTCGCCGTGGTTTTGAGAGATAATAGTAGGGGAGGAGCGCGCGTGAATGCTGTTCGGAGTTCAGCCTCTCTTGCTTTTTGAACTGTGACTCGAAAACTCCAAAAGGAATCGGATCGGCAAACGAGTTTGTCGCCTCCAAATACGAAATGACCGCCAGCAGCGCAGGTGAAAAAAGGTCTGAGGCTTCATGCTTCGCGTTGTGTTTCCGAAGGTATTGAAGCGCGATCTCCCAAGCGTGCCCAATGGGCTGCTCTCCGGTCGTTGACGGTAAGGTACTCGCGGTAGACTGGTTCATTGTTCCCTCGTCGGGTTCTTGCGGTTCCGGCGGGCGCTTGATGAGTCGCTATTGTAGTTGGGATGGTAAGTTTTGACCTTCGCCGTGAAGGCATGGCTCATCTGAGACTTGAGCGTGAAGTGACAGCCAACTGTCACTCCCAATAGTCTTCCCACTTCGAGCCGAAGGACTTCTTCAGGCGCTCCAGAGAGGCGTAGATCTTCACCTTCACCATCTAGACGTCATCGCTCCCAGGGTTCAGCGCAAACGCGAACACCCCGACAAAGTCGGGGTGTTTGGGGTCGCTTTTGCGCGTTTACTTCTGGACCTCGTGTGTGGAAGGCTCACGATACCGCCGGTTCGCCGACAAGTCGGCGATGATCGGAACCACGACCTGCGAGGTTGTTCCAGACCGTCACACGCACCTTGTCGCGGCCGTCGATAGCGGTACTGGAACAGCCTTCCTCACGCAACTTCGAGAACCATTCGCTCGGGTGACGCAACATCACCCTGCTGCAAAGCAGCGAGCTAAACTCAATCTCCCAACACTCCTCTTCTACTCGCGGAGAAGGCATCCCGCAATCACGGAAGTTCCTCGAGTTCCCACTCGATGCCGTCCGGCCCGGCGTTCACGACGGGGATGCCGCCGAGATGATCCACCTTCCCGTTGCTGCCGTGGATGTGGCCGCAGACCACCAACCGCGGGCGCACGCGAAGGATCGCGTCGCGAATCGCCGTGCTGCCGATGCTCGCCCCGCGACTGCTCACATCCACGCAACCCTTCGGCGGCGAGTGAACGACGAGCACGCAGTCTGTTGGGCACTCGGCGAGCAGTTCCTCGGCTTGCTCTTCGTCGAAGTCGTAACTCCACGGACCGAAGGGCGTAATCGGGATTCCACCGCCGACGCCGAAGAATGATACGCCGGCCACTTCCACGCCAGAACCGTGCAGAACGTGAGCGCTCTTCCACCCCGCGCACGCGGAAGCGAGTTCGTCCGTTGTCTCGTTGTTCCCCGCGACCAGAATGGTTGGCTTCGTCACGACGCGGAGAACATCGAGCGTCTTGGAAAGCCCCTGCCGCAGGTTGCAAAGGTCGCCAGCTCCGATGAGCACATCCGCGCTCGCAGAACGCTTCACGAGCGAACGCGCGCTGTCGCGGTCGTTGTGCAGATCGCTAAAGAGAAGCAGCTTCATGATTGGGTTTTCAAAGAGTAGGCATTCGCTGGGTGCCGTTCTTCTTGTCCCAACGCAGAACGGCACCCAGCGAATGCCTACTACTCTGAAGAAAGCAGAAGAACGGCACACGGAGTGTGCCTACTACTTTGAAGTCACTTTTTCAGCACGGCCATGTTCTCGATCCAGCCGCTGACGCTTGGGTCCATCCAGTTAAAGAGCAACACGCTCGGCAATACACCCAGAGCAATCGCCAGCACCGCGAACGGCAACAGCACGACCGCCTCGCGTGGAGACAGCTCCGGGAACTTCTGCGTTTCCTGGTTGGTGCCCAGATACACGCGCTGCCACGTCCAGAGAATGTAGCCAGCGGTGAGAATCACACTTAGTACCGCAGGAATCGCCAAAGCCGGCGAGAAGTTCCAGGCGGCCAATAGCACGCAGAACTCACCGACAAAGCCGCACAAGCCCGGCAAGCCCATCGATGCGAAGAACAGAATCGCGCTCATCCCCGCATAAAGCGGCATCGGCTCTTTCAATCCGCCGAAGCGGTTAATGTCACGATGATGCGCGCGGTCGTAAACCACCCCGACGACAAAAAACAGAGCCGATGCCGTGATGCCGTGAGACACCATCTGGAACATCGCGCCGTCAATGCCCCACTGCCAGTATTGCGAGTTCGCCGCACTTCCCCAACTCGCAAGGCCAAGCACAACAAAGCCCATGTGACTGACGGAAGAATACGCGAGGAGCTTCTTGAAATCTGTTTGTCCCATCGCGACCAGCGCGCCATACACAATGCCAATCACACCTATCAGCCCGACCCACCACGCGAGTTCGGCCGCGGCCCACGGACAGACAGGAAACGCCACCCGGATCAGACCGTAGCCGCCGAGCTTCAGCAAAATACCAGCGAGGATCATGCTCACCGGAGTCGGGGCTTCGACGTGAGCATCGGGAAGCCACGAGTGGAGCGGAACAATCGGCACTTTCACCGCGAAGCCGATGAACAACAGCGCGAACACAAGATACTGGAAGTCCGTGGTGCAAATCGGTTGTGCTTTGAGTCGCTCGATGGCCACCTGGCGATCAACGCCCGGCGCGAAGAGCTTGACCTTCGTGGGATCGTCACCCTTGCTTGGCTCCTCACTCACTTTCGTTTTCACCGCGAGCCGGTCTTCCTGACCGCTGAGGATGAGCATTACCGCTCGACCGGCCTTCGCCAGCGTGACGAAGTCGAAGGTGCGAACCTCGACTTGCGCGCGGGCCGATTCAACTGTGATCTGTTCGCGTCGGGCGAGATCCTCGGCTTTTTGTGTCACGACGCCCTGATCGACGAAGTCGCGGACATTCACGGAATAGAGAGCCAGCATCGCGACCAAAATACACACGCCTCCGAAGAGCGTGTAGATCACGAACTTGATCGCGGCATAGCGCCTGCGCCCGCCTCCCCATAGCCCGATGAGGACGTACATCGGAAGCAGCATCAATTCATAGAAAACGTAGAAGAGGAAGAAATCCAGCGCGAGGAACGCACCGATCACGCCGGTTTCGAGTATCAGCAAGAGCGCAAGATACCCGCGAACGGACTCCTCGATCTTCCAGCTTGCAACTACCGCCATCAGCGTCACCAGCGCGGTGAGCACAATCAGCGGCAGGCTGATTCCATCAACGCCCAGCGCGTACTGGCTATCGATCCGCGCCAGCCACGGCCTACGCGCGACCCAGTCCGCGGATTGCAGTGTTCTTGGAGTGGGTTGGGCCGCGTCGCTGGCGGCCTTGTCAGCGCGTGCATCAAGCCGAGTGTGAACGGAATAGCCCGGCTTGCCGTTGGCATCGAGTTGGCTGTCGAGCAAGTTGTAATAGCCAACCACAACGCACAGCGAGATCGACAGCGTACCGGCGGCTCCGAACACGGCCCACCAGCGCATCGCCTCGGTCCACTTCGGAGGGAATATCAGCAAGCCCGCCGCGCAGACAGCCGGCAAGAACAGCAGCATCGACAGCCAGGTCAGGTCCGATTCAGGCATTCCGTGGCCTTATTGGAAGGAGGAAAGCAGTTTCACCGCAGAGGGCACAGGAGGGCGCGGAGAAAGAGATTGAGAGTTCTATTTTCCCTCTTCGTCTGATTTTCTCCGCGCCCTCCTGTGCCCTCTGCGGTGAGATTCTTCTTCACTTTGCAAGGACCGCGAGCATCCCCAACAACACCGTGGCAGTCAAGGCCAGCGCAAGCACATAGGCGCGGAGCTTGCCGCTCTGCACGCTTCGCAGCGCGCGGCCGACCGTGTCCATCGCTTGCCCGATTGCATTCAAGAAGCCGTCGAGCGTAAGGAAATCGAACCGCTTCGCGGGCGGTTCAGCTTCGCTTGGAGTGTGTGGCGTGTCTGTCGGTCGCTTGTCGGCAGCGGCTGAGAGGTGGGCGAGTTGCACCGTCGGCTTGAGGAAAGCCGCGTCATACGCTTCATCGAAATACCACTTCCGCAACAGGAACCGATACCACGCCGGCCCGGTCGCGTAGAGTGTGTTCGCGTCCGGCGCCTTCCGGAAGAACACCACGAACGCGATAGCCGCACCGGCAGCCGCAACCCCGAGTGCCAGCCCACCAGCGAGCAAGTGAACGTCCTGTTCCTTGATTCGCAAGGCCCGGAATTCATCGTGCATATGGACCGGCTCACTCGCGTGAAGCACCCGACCGAGGTAACTCGCCTCCACGTTCCATAACGGCCAGCCCCACGCGACACACACGCTGAACACCGCCAGCACGAGAAGCGGGAGCGTCATTACCCACGGAGACTCGCGCGCGTGCTCGTGAACGTGAGCATCCCGCGGCGAACCGGTGAAGCAGAGGAACCACAGCCGGAACATGTAGTAGGCCGTCATTCCCGCGGTGACCGCGGGAAGCAAAAACAGCAGGAAGTGTTCGGGGTGAATGACCGCGTAGGCCAGCGACACGGAGAGAATCATGTCCTTGCTGTACCAGCCGCTCAAGAGCGGCGCGCCTGAGATCGCCAGCACGCCAACGAACATCGTCCAGGCGGTGATGGACATCTTCGATTTCAGCCCGCCCATCTTGCGAAGGTCTTGTTCGTGATGACAGCCGTAGATCACGCTGCCGGAGCAGAGGAACAAGAGCGCCTTGAAGAACGCGTGCGTGATGAGGTGGAGCAACCCCGCGACCCACCCGCCAACGCCAAGCGCCAGCATCATGAAACCGAGTTGACTGCACGTTGAGTATGCCAGCACGCGCTTGATGTCGGTTTGCACCAGCGCGATTGACGCGCTGATGAAGAGCGTGATCGCGCCGATGTACGCGATGATAAGCAGCACTTCCGGCGCGAAGAGCGGATAAGCGCGCCCCACGAGATAAACACCAGCAGCGACCATCGTGGCAGCATGAATGAGCGCGGAGACCGGCGTTGGGCCTTCCATCGCATCCGGCAACCACGTTTGAAGCGGAACCTGAGCACTTTTCCCCACACAGCCGAGGAAGATTCCGAGACCCATCACCACGAACAGCCAGTAGGGCATCGCGCCGTAGGTGGTGTAGGTCTGCTGTGCGGGCACGGGTCGTGTCTTGCCGTGACCGCTTGTGCTGGGGGCGTCGAAGTGACCAATCTGTGAGACCGGGAACAGCGCGATGTGCGTGCCCGGCTCGTCTTTGGGTGGGAGTTCAAGCTGAGGATTGCCTTTCCTGTCCGGCTCCTTGGCTGTCCTCACGGGCACGAACTCATTGGCGAAAGGTAACTGGCGGTGGCTGTCTTCGACAGGAGCACGCACGCGCTTGTTCAGCTCCTCGAAGTTCAGCGTTCCCAGGTACGTCCATGCGATCAGAATGCCGATGAGGAACCCCGCGTCACCGATCCGGTTGACGATGAACGCCTTGTTCGCAGCGAAACTTGCGCTCGGTCGCTCGTAGTAGAACCCGATGAGCAAAAACGAGCACACGCCGACTAACTCCCAGCTCACGAACACCTGGAACAGGTTGTCCGCGATCACCAGATTGAGCATCGAGAAGCAGAACAGCGACAGGTAGAGGAAGAACCGGCCGTAACGCCCGCGGCGCTTGAGGTGATGGTCGTGTCCGTGACCAGGAGCATGGAGCGAAGGGTGTCTGTCGTGGCTGCCGTGGGCGCCCGGTTCTCCTTCCGCAGGCGCGACTGTAACCTCGTGATCCTCCACGAACTCCTTCGTCTCGTCCTTCATATAGCCGAGCGAGAAGATGAAGATCAGCGTGCCGACGACCGTGACCATCGCGAAGACGACGGCGGTGAGGTGGTCGATCTTGTAACCGAGTTCCAGAGCAAGAGCCGTTGGTGGTGTTGGTGGCTCTGGAATTGTGCGCGTCGGGTCTGCCCTGCGTTGTTTGGATCGCTCCTCGCGTTGCTTCTCCCACACCGGCGGCGAAGAAGTTTCGAGCGGGCCGAGGCGAAGCCAGTCGACCCGTTCGCTCCATCGTGCCGCGCGTTCCGTGTTGGTCGTTTCGTCGGTGAGGAAAATCACCAGTCCGGCAACGCCAATCACCGCGGCCAGGCCCATGAACGCGGTGGAAACGTAGGCGCCGGTCTTCAGCGGGACATCGCCACCACAGAGCCAGTAGAGCGAACCAGCGAACCCGCCGTCCTGTCGAAAGGGCCGACACAGAGCACGCACTCCACCCGCGATGAGCAAAAGCGCGAACGCCGCCAGCGGCAAGAGTGTGCCGACGACATACAGACGACCAGGAACTGATTGAAACCAGTCGAGCATCTCTTGGTGGTGGTGAGTGGTCAGTGGTTCGCTTCGCTAGTGGTGAGTGGTGAGTAGTCATCAGTCATCAGTCATCAAGTCGAAAGGCAAGGAGCCTCTTCCGATCTGATGACTGATGACTGATGACTGATGACTGATTCTTCACCCCGAGCGCAGCCGAATACTATCCCCGGAGTTCATCCGCTTTATCTACATCAACAGTTGCGTGGTTGTTGTAAAAGTTCAGGATGATCGCCAGCGCGACCGCGGCCTCGGCCGCTGCCAGCACGACTACCATGAGAGCGAACACCTGACCTTCGAGTCGGAAACCGGTGCTGAACCGGGCGAACGCGACCAGATTCACGTTCGCGGCATTGAGAATCAGCTCGACGCCCATCAGGATGCCGACCGCGTTCCGCTTGGCCGCCACACACACTACGCCGCAGGCGAAGAGGAATGCGCCGAGCAGAAGGAATGGCGTCAGGCCGATTTCGTT
This sequence comes from Planctomycetia bacterium, assembly GCA_022616395.1. Lineage (GTDB taxonomy): Bacteria > Planctomycetota > Planctomycetia > Gemmatales > Gemmataceae > Gemmata. The sequence continues at coordinate 20,391 of JAKEEV010000918.1, forward strand.
CATGGTTTCACCCGTCGTTTCGCGCGAGCTAAATAGGCCGCACCAACTAGCACGACCAGCAAGTGAACGGATACGATCTCGAAGGGGAGCAAGTAAGCGGCCGGCGTGCGCTGAGGAGGTGTACCAGCGGGAACGCCGCTGATTGGCGCTTGCGGACTGGTTTCGGTCACTCCGAGGAAACTTAACCCAAGCGGACCAGTGCCGGGGAGCGATTCGTCAGTCGTTTGAGGAGAACCGAGCTTGATCGACACCGCCGCGAGCAGCACAAACAGCACCACACCAAGCGTGCCGCCGACGATCCACTCCACCTGAGAGGTTCGCAACTCTCGCAGCGGACCGTGAGCCGTGAGCATCACGCCGAAGACAACCAGCACGAGCGTTCCGCCGACGTAGACAATCAACTGAGCGGCACCGGCGAACTCAGCACCCAGCAGAAAGTAAATCAAAGCGACGCCAATGAGAGTGAACAGCAACCAGACGGCCATTCGCACGACATTGCGGGACGCAACCACGCCAACCGCGGAAACCGCCGTTGCAGTGGCTACGACAACGAACAGAATAACCGGTAGGGTCATCGGGCAAGACGATTGGGTGAGAGTGATCCTCGGTAATGGTGAAGTAATAGGGATAAGGGGCGAGATGTCCGCCCGCAAGCAGAATCTGCTTTGAAAGTAGTAGGCACACAGCGTGTGCCTTTGTCTTTGCGAGAACAAGAACGGCACCCAGCGAATGCCACTACTTTCCTGGAGGAATTCGACAGTGCTTCCGCGCTCCGCTCCTTCGATGCCGCTTCATTCCGATCTGGTCGCGCTGCTGGCGGGGTGCCGGTCCGCGCCCGCGGACGATACTCCGCGGCTTGTGCTGGCCGACTGGCTGGATGAACACGCGGATGTCGCGGGCTTGCCCAGCGCGGATGATGCCCGCGCTCGCGCGGAACTCATTCGCGTGCAGGTGGAACTCGCCCGCCCGACCAACGACACGGCTCGCGTGATGCAACTTCGCGCGGCCGAACAGAAGTTGTTCACCGCGAATGCGCAGCGCTGGCTTGGTGAACTTCCTGAGCGCTTGCATCTGCTCCGGCATCCCACTTTTGGCTTCGCGGCCCAACTTCCCGCCAGTGCAATCGAGCAACCCCCGCAGCCGTTCCTTTTCCGACCGATATCGCCAGTCAATCCCTGGCGGTTCTCGCGCGGGTTGCTCAGGATTGAGTTGTTTGAAGGAGAACTGACCGATCTCGAACTCGGTGCGTGGTTCGGTTCGCCGCTGGCTGCGTGGGTGGAGGAAGCGAGCGTGACCGTGAGTGGTGTCGATACACTGGAGAATTTCAAGGTTCCCACGCAACTCCGACCCTATCTCGGTGTCCGGTACGCGGTCAGTGGCGATTCCCCGCAGGTTCCGATGACTCGCCCGCGGCCGGCACGACTCACCGAACGGCAGTGGAAGCGGTTGCTCAACTGCGCCAACTTCGAGCTGGTTCGCGGGCTGACGGTGTTGGCTCCGGCGGTCGAAGAAGGATTCTTGCGCTTGATGGCAAGCGCCAATGTGTCCGGGCTTCGGTGGCTGACAGTGAAAGCTCCCGAGGGTGACAAGTGGGCCGCGTTCCTGGCTTCCGCTCCGCTTACCAATCTCTCAGCGCTCGATGTCTCCGGGTGCGAACTCGGCTCTGCAGGAATGCGGCTCATCGCCAATTCTCCTCACTTACGCCGGCTTGTCTCCCTGAGCGCGTTTCGCAATCCGTTCGCGTGTGAAGGGCTGGAAGCCATCGCGAATTCGCCCCTGGCCGAAACGCTCAACATTCTGGATCTTCAGAACACCGGCATCGGCGACCGCGGAGTGAAAGCGCTCGCGTCCTCGCCACTGATGAACCGGCTCGTTGGGCCGGGGCTGAATCTGTCGATGAACTCACTCGGAGACGAAGCCGCGAAAGCGCTGGCCGAGTCAGAGCACCTGGAGCGATTCACGGAACTCATCCTGCGCGATTGCCGCATCGCGGACGCGGGCGCAACAGCGCTGGCGGAGTCGCCACACGTCGCGAATCTGGCTTACCTCGATTTGTGGAAGAACCGCATCGGTGATGCCGGCGCGAAGGCACTCTCCGCATCGAAGTATCTGAAACACGTGCGCGATCTGAGCCTGCGGGATAACCTCATCACCGCAAAGGGGACGAAGTCACTTCAGAAGCGATTCGGCGAGCGGGTGAAAGTGTAGAAGAGAGTGTTGACAGGATTAACAGGATCGACACGATCGAAGACAGAATTCAAAATCCTGTGAATCCTGTTCATCCTGTCAAATTTGCTGCATTCTTTTTGTATTTGTCGTGCAATGCTGCTTTCCACACTCCCAACAGAACCACGACACACGCCGAACACAAACTGACCCACCAACCGATGCGATACGAGAGCGGCTCGAAGCGAAACTCCGCTTGCTTTGCACCGGCGGGGACCGGAACAGCGCGGAAGGCGTGATTCGCTCGATAGACCGGCACTTCCGCGCCATCCACGAAGCACTTCCAACCCGGATACCACACTTCAGTGAGTACAAGCCAGCCGCCGGAGCTGTCCAACTCGATCACCACACGATTCGGTCGATAGTCGGCAATTCGCGCTGCTCCGGGTCGCTCGCCGGGAGGATGAGACAGAGGCTGTTCGCTGAGAATGAGAACCGTTTTGGAGAAGTCGCACGCCTTGAGCGTTTCCAGTTCATAACCGCCCCAGCGTTCGGCACGAGGAACGATCCACGCGCGGGGTTGCGGCTGAATCGCTTCGTTCAGCGCGTGTGGCGGAAGTGTTCGGGGAGAATCGGGCAAGAGCGGTGGCGGCGCGGGAGGCTCAAAGTCGATCAGTTGCGTCTTCCATTCGCCTGGAAGAGGAGGAGCATCTGTCGGGGCGATTCGATGAGTCACTCCGAGCATCTTGAACAGTTGCGGATTGCCGAGATCGAAACGGATGTTTGGAATCACCTGCTGCGTGTACGGGCTATTTCCGCGAACCGGGACTGAGTCGTTCACTGTGAACGCGAGGTATTCGCGGTAATGTCTCACGTCGAGCGGGTTGTATCCGCGTGTCGTCGGGACGCCATGCACCATCGACATCGGCGCGCCGATGCCCAGGAACGATGCGCGCTCTTCGGGGTGACCAAGATCGTAGTCCATCACGCGCAGAAGCTCTCTGTGTGGTTGCGCGATGAGGTAATCCAGCGCGGGTGATGTTGGGTAGAGTTCCGCTTGCGGGCGCGTCGTTGGGAGCGCGGCAATCGGAGCGAGCAGATCAACGAGCAGAATCACAACCCAGAGGGCGGTTCGCATTCGCGGAGATGGTCCTCGATTCTGAAGTACGCGAATGAATAGCGGCATCATGACCAGGAACGCGACCCAAGTCACGATGAACGCGCTCCACACCGGCCCTTCCGAGAAGAATCGCAAGCCGAGAATCGTCGGCACTCCAACAACCAACAGTGCGCGACGGAACCCGCGAGAGACCGCTCCGCGTTCCTCCAGTCCCCACGCGGATCGCGTGAGCGCATCGGTCGTCACTCCGACAAGAAACGCCAGCGGGAATGCAGCGACGAGCAGCATTCGTGTCGGCACGCGGAACAGATTGAAACCCGGTAGCCACTCGATGAGTGCTGCTCCACCGATGGAGAACACCACCAGCGCTACGAAGACGCCAAACTGCCACTTGACTCGCGGGCGAGAGAGTAACGGAGCCGCACACGCGGCCGTGAGCCAGAAGAAACCGAAGACGCCTTGCATCTCCCACGATTGCGGAGGCGAGTACGAGTACGAAGGCCCGAGAAGCGCAAGCGCTGTTCGCGGGCCGATGATGAGCGTTCCGGTCGCCTCAACACCGCTGCTTCGCGCTGACCACTGAGACGCTTCCCATGTTGGGAGCAGTTGCACGGCCGCGAGCATGACCGCGACCGCAACCGCGCCCGCCCAGCACACCACCCAGCGCGCGATGTGTATTCGTTCGGATGGAAACGTCCACACGAGCGCGAAGACGCCCGCGTAGAACGCCCACTGCGGATGCGTTCCCAGTCCGAGCATTGCAAGCGCAACACCAGCGCCGAGAACCAGCCAGGCGCTGCGGTTTGCAATTCCGCGTTCCAGGCCA
>JAKEEV010000919.1 GCA_022616395.1 Planctomycetia bacterium
CCCGCCCCCCCCCGGCCTCGACGCTCACAGACTACGACAGAATCTCCTTGACCACGTGTCCATGCACATCCGTCAAGCGATAGTCGCGGCCCTGGAAGCGAACCGTGAGCTTTTCGTGGTCTATGCCGAACAGATGGAGCATGGTCGCGTGCAGATCGTGGATCGGGAAGACTTTCTCTTCCGCGTTGTAACCGAACTCGTCCGTTGCTCCGTGACTCACGCCGCCCTTGATTCCTCCTCCGGCGAGTAAAACGCTGAAGCCCTTCATGTGGTGATCGCGGCCGTTACCGCCCTGTGACATCGGCGTGCGGCCGAATTCGCCCGTGAACACCAAGAGCGTGTCGTCGAACATGCCCAGCCGCTTCAAGTCCTTGATGAGAGCCGCGAGCGGTCGGTCGACTTCCTCAATCTTCAGCTTGATGCCGGCCTTGACGCCTCCGTGGTGATCCCAGTCGCGGTGATAGAGCTGGATGAAGCGCACGCCCTTCTGAGCCAGCCGCCGGGCAAGCAGGCAGTTCGCCGCGAACGAGCCATCCGCTCCCTTCGTGCCGTACATATCGAGAATCTTCTGCGGTTCGTCCTTCATGTCCATCAAAGCGGGCACACTTGTCTGCATCTTGAACGCAAGTTCGTATTGCCCGATGCGAGTGGCGATTTCGGGATCGTCCACGACCGCGTTCTGCATCTTGTTGAGTTCCGCGACCGCGTCGATGATGTCCTTCTGTTGATCCGCGTTCACACCGGGCGGATTGGTGAGGTAGAGCACCGGATCGCCCTTTCCGCGCAAGTGTACGCCTTGAAATTGCCCCGGCAGAAACCCCGCGGCCCACTGACGCGAAGCGATTGGCTGATTCTGCCCTCCGCGACCGTTGGAAGTGAGCACCACGAAGCCGGGCAAGTCGTCCGCCTCCGCACCAAGCCCATACGTGAGCCAACTTCCCATGCTTGGCCGACCGGAGACTGAGCTTCCGGTGTTCATGAAGGTGTGAGCCGGGTCGTGGTTGATCGCTTCGGTCTTCGCGGAACGCACGATGCACAAATCATCGGCGACTTCCGGCAGGTGAACGAACAGTTCGTTCATCTCCTGACCGCTCTTGCCGTGCTTCTTGAATCCCCATTGCGGACCGAAGCACACGAGCTTCGCGCCTTGAAGTTGCGCGATCGGTTGGCCCTTCGTGATGCTCTCCGGCATCGCCTGACCGTTGCGCTTGGCGAGTTCCGGCTTGTTGTCGAACAGTTCGAGGTGGCTCGCGCCGCCAGCCATCACCATGAAGATGACGCGCTTGGCCTTCGGAGGAACGTGAGGCTTGGTGATAACGCCCTTCCACTTCTCTTGTTTCTGCGGCGCGGCCGACGCACGAGCCGCAAAGAGCGAAGAGAGAGCAATCGCTCCAACTCCGCGGCACGACCGCGCGAGGAAGCTTCGGCGCTGCTGGAGGCGGACAAGCGAACCCGGCCCACAAGGGCCGTGGGTGGTGTGAACGTTCATGGGGTTGCTCCAGGCGAACTCCGCCTACCAGGGCGGTTTTGTTCTTCAGCCCGAAGGGCTGGGATAGTTTAGCCTGGGGCGTTGCCCCAGATTTCAAACGTTGCGTGTGATTCTGTTGGAAGTATTGGCGGAGCGGCAGTTTGTGGTCGA
>JAKEEV010000920.1 GCA_022616395.1 Planctomycetia bacterium
CCCGCCACCCCCCGGTTTTCTTCTTGCTCTCTTTCGCCCAGGTTTTGTGGGGTTGGCTGCATTTTGGAGAGGGGCCAGGTGGCCGTTATGGCGACCAAACGCTGGAATTCATGGGGTTTAATCAGGTCACCCCCCGGCGGTAATGCCTCACGCTTGTCTGGCGCTTGTCTGGCGCTTGGCTTGCGATTGGTTGGGGATTGCCGGCGCGCAGGAAGGTCGCTCCGGTGTGCCGGTTCCTTCTACCCCCATTCTGCCCTATAATGTACAAAAGTCAACTACCAAATCGGATTTTGTGGAACCGGACCCCGGAACTACACTGTGAACACGAACCCATGCCATTGCGTATCACTCCGGGTCTCCATCACCGAGAAACATGTTGTCGTCGTCTGGGTCGTAGCGCGTCTCGTCGTGCATGTGATTGGCGAGGACCGTGACGCCCGTCGCTTTGAGTGCATTGATGCCTGTCTTCGTCAGCGCGTTGTTCGCGGTTACTCGAAGTCGCCGTGGTGGAGAAAATCGCGTTGATCCAGTTCCGCTTGCGTGAGCGGGTTATTCGCGACCGCGTTGACTTTCGCCTTACGCAACGCGGCCAACCCCGGCGCTCGGACCGCGTTATAGGACAGGTCGATGCGGCCCAACCGCTTCGCATCCGGGCACGCAGCGAGCAACTTCGCGCCTTCGTTGGTGACGCAACCGTGGCGCAGGTCGAGCCACTTGAGTTGCTTGAGGATGCCCGAAGCGATGAGTTCTTCAATTCCCTCGTCGCCCATGTCCGACAGGCGAAGTTGCAAATGCGTCAGTTTCTTCAAGTGCTTCAAGCGGAACACCGCGGCGACACGCTTGAGTGGGATGAACGACTCATCGTCCGCGAAGTGCGGGTGCAGGAGGAAGTGCGTCAGGTTGCCGAACGTCGGGTTCTTTGCCAGCACATCCAGCGGAATCTCGGTGTGGTTGTTTGGGTCGCCGATCGCGCACATCCGCAGCACGCGAAGCTTCGTGAGGTTCCGCAGAGCGAAGAGTGCTCCGGGGTCGTACTCTTTGCACAGCAGGTGCAGTTCCTCGACGTGGGTCATCTCCACGATGAGCCGTTCGATTCCCGGGGCGTAGGTGTGGTTGTCGCTCCACCCATCTTCCGGTGGTTCCCCGTCGATGTCGCCCATTTGGAAAATGCGGAGACTTTTCAACAGTGGTGCGCCGAGAAGTTCGAGCCATTCGTCATACCCGCGATACTCCGGCGGTCCGGGGTTGCGTCGCGGAGTCGTGTCCTCTTGCATCGAAAGGTAGTAGGCCGTGCTGAGAACGTGGAGTTTTTGAAGTAACCGCACGGCGGGTGCAGCGTAAAGAGCTTGAGCGAGTTTGACCGTGAGGCAATCGACTTGCAACTCGGCGAGAAACCCGCGCCGCCAGACATGCTTGGTCTTGGGCACCGTTGATTCCTGGTACGGATTGGACAGAGGCGGGGAGTCCGCGTGGTCGAGCAAGTGTGGTGCGAGTTCGCCGAGCCACGCGCCTTCGTGCTTCTTGAGCAGTTCCGCCTCCTTCTTTTTGAGCGCTTCGCGTTCCTTCTTTGGGCGTTTCTCGTCTTCGAGTGCGATTTGCACTTGCATGAACTCGCCGCGAGTGTCGCCTTGCTCAACCAAGTAGTCGGCGTAAGCACACCAGCCCGCGAAGTCGTCGGGGTTCTCTCGCAACGCAGCTTCGAACGCGAGCGATTCAGAAGTCGAGCCCTTCGGGGTGGTCTCGATGTAGCCCTTCTTGGTCTTCTCGCGAATGAGTTTGTCGGCTTCGGCTTGAGCGGCGGGGAGAGAAGCAAGCTTTTTGGTTTTCGACTGCCC
>JAKEEV010000921.1 GCA_022616395.1 Planctomycetia bacterium
ACCTCCCCGAAACGAGTGAAGCCATGATCCAAGCCGCCATGATCCACCGCATGCTCCGAAGACTTCATCCCAACCAGTAGGTTTCCAGACACACTCTCAGAGGCTTTTGGATCAGCCGCGTGAAGTGTGGGTGCGGAGGGCATTTGCCCAAACGTCACAGCGCACACCAGCGCTGCGAACAGAAACAGGCGGGTCATGGAAGAGCCTCGTGTGAAGAGGGGACACGAGGCGGATTGTAACCGAAGGGAACGGCTGGCGTCAGCCGACTGGTCAAGAAAGTACACCAGCCGGCTGACGCCGACCGTTCGCCTCGTCACACCTTCTTTCTTGCTTCAATTCGGCCACGGCAGTGAGCCGTGGAGAACCCCGATGGCACTTTCAAATTGGTAACGCAGTTCACTTCAATTCGGCCACGGCTCATCACCGTGGAAAGGGGACATCGTGCCATCCAAACCAATCATTTGCAGGAGTCTCCTGCGTCTCTGCCAATTCCTCCAGGCCAGAAAGCTGGTGGAGAACAATATCCCAACTCGGCCGGAATTCACAAGTTCGGTGTCGTCAGATTTTTGTGAATTGTGTTTTTATTTCATGCGTGCCATCGGGAAGCGGAACCTTCTGGTAGTCACTGAAGAGGTTCGGTGAGTCTTTCTGAAGCACGTCAAGCAGTTTGCAAGCGAGCTTGCGGATTTCCGGTTCCGCGAAAGACGATCCGCGTTGTTCGAGGAAGTGTCTCAGCGCGCGGGCGTTGGCGGTGACGAAGATTTTCGTCTCGGTCGCGTTCGGTAGCACGCTTCGCGCGGCTTGACGAGCGGTCTTGCGTCGCGTGGTGCGGTCGGTGTTGGGTGGAAGCATCGCGGCTGCTGCCGCTGCGGGGTCGGTGAGCTTCGCATTGAGAGCTTCGGCAAGCTTGATGTACGCGGCGTGTGATTGCTTCACGGCTTCGAGCCAGATCGCGTGTAACTCCGGATCGGCCGCGATGATGTCCGGCTCCACATACTCCGCTACCGACTCATCGACATAGCGTTGCGAAAGTTGGGAAAACCCAAAGCCCGCACGATGTCGCACTAACTCGTGAGTACACGAGCGGGACACGCCGGTGAAGATGAAGTTCCACACCGCGTGTTCAAGAACCGAGCCGTGGCCGACTTCCTTGATGTGATGCAAGTACGCGGAGTTTCCGCCCGGTCGCGGCTTCGCGAAGCTCATGTAACAGTTACCGGAGAAATGAACGATCCCTTTTCGGCGGACGTACACAACGCCGTTTGGCGTCGTCACGCAGTACACTTTGCCCTTATAGGTTTGGTCCTTAATCAGCACTTTGTCGTTGAGGTGGATCGGTCGGCCGTGCTTCCGGGACACCATGTACATCTGAAAGTTGGTCCCGCCGCTCATCGGTCGAACTGCGGACGAAGCCCCGATCTTGCACAATAGCTCTTGCGCTTGTCCGGCAAGTGTTGGGGATGAGGTGACGAGCACCTCGCGGCCGTTCTCGTAAGTGTGGCCATCAGTGCGGACCAAGATGTTCCAGAACTCGAGTAACTCGATCGCAGGCAACTCAAGAACCCAGCGCGGAAGCCGTTTGTTCTCCGAACCTTTGCCAGCGTTCTGGATGAAGAATTCCTTCCACTGTATCCCACCGTGGATTAGTACCCGCGGAACGCCATTTCGCTTATCTGTGTAAAGCCCCCACGTGAGACCGAGTTCACGACACAGAGAAGTCACCTCCTCGACATGGTCACCATAAATCACGATCCCGCGACCACTGCCCTTCTGATCCCTCGGGCTTCCTTCGGTCGCGTAATAGACCAGCAATCGAGCGAGGGCTCGAATTCGCTTGGTCCCGGTGATGCGAATAGCAGGGCGGGTCGTACTCGTCGTTCCGTAGTTCACCCGAAACTGGTTGCTCACAACTTGAGAAACACTAACTTCGGGGAGTTCGACGAACTCCGGATACCGACCAGACCAACCACGACCGACTGAGACAAGACAGAACCTCCGCCCGCCAATTTCGTCGGTGCGAACGAAACCCAGATTGGTGCGTGGCGAGAAGTACGTGAACGTACCGAACTGGCGGTGCTCCGGCGTTACCGCAAACGAGATGTCCCGTCCCTCCGCGCATTTCAACACGCCATCGTAGTCGTAAATCTGATACGCATTCGGACGCTGCCACTCCAGTTGGTGGGTGGTCGGATTGAGAGTCATCACTTGTTCTGTTCGATCAAGTTCCGCGAACCGCTTCCACCCCTGATCAGTGAGAATCTCTGTTTCCTCATCGAAGCACAGTCGTCCAGCCGTTTCAGTAATCACTTCCGCTGGGACTTCGCTGTCGCTTTCCCAACTCACTCCGTGGTCGGCGAGGAAGCGCGAGAGTTCAGCGTCCTGAACCGTCTGCGTGCCGAGCAGATACACGCTCGGTTCAGTCAGCACGCGGACTTCGGAGTTCAGTGCGGATTCATCAGCGGTCATGTGCGACTCCTTCGCTTTACTGCGTCGTTGCTAAACTACTCATCTTCCCTGAACGAGATAACCCACCAGAGGGGATGAATCCAGACCAACCACGCTCGCGGTTCCTTACTTTCATCCCGGTTCGTCGCTTTGGAGTTCGCGCAGGGCGTCTCCGAACGGGGTGGGGGCGTCGAGGACCAGATCGTTGTCGCGAAGCGTGATTCCAAAGCGGTACCACGTTCCTTGCCACACCCAGAACACATCGTCCGTGACCGGGTAAGCGTGTTCGCGATAGTTCTCGGTCGCGAACATCTTGAGCACTTGCACGCGAGCGATGGCCCCAAGCGACACCGGCCAGACCGCCAGTTGCTCGCGGCTGGGTATCGCGACCCAGAACCCCGCGGGCGAATCGGGGAGTAACTCTTCCACCAACAGCGCGCGAGCTGAATCGTAGCCGTCTCCAGTGTGGCCGATGTAGATTTCTAGCTCCTCGGTTGCCAACTCGAAGAAGTCGCCCGGAGTCGCGGAGCGAAGGTTGTCCATCGCCACATCGAGCAGGTCTTCACCCTTCTGTCGGCACTTCGCGAGCATCGAGTCGGTCACGTAAGCCATCGTGTGCGGGAAATCGACAACAAGGTTGATCTCAAGACCGGTTCCGGGCAAAGGAATGCCCCACGGATGAGTTTTCCCCTTGTGGTCAAACGGCACGCCGAGCCGCGGACGAAGTCGGGCGCTGATGGTGGTAAGGTCGTCGGGAATCGCCGGCGCCTGGAGAGCGCCCGTGAGGTGATCGAGGAACTCGCGGATGATTCGCGGCCACTCCGTCCGCTCAGAGGCTTTCACGCGACGGTGCAGGTTCTCCAGGCCGATGTATTGCTGCTCGTTGTCCGCGGGCGGACGCACATCCACACCGCTTGACTGCCAGCAGACGACCGAGTAGCCGATGGCGGCGAGTTGCGCGGCAACGGCGACCCGGAAGTCGTCCGGGAACTGCAACGGCGGTTCGTCGTCGTCGGGCATGATCCCCTCCGCTTCCTGCGTTCACGAGCGATTTGGAGAAGTCGGTCGCACCTCAACGAGCCGCGACCGCAAGGGAGCGGGAATTGGGGTTTTCCGCTCCCTTGCGGTCGCGGCTCGTTGGCAACCCGCTCGATCCTTTCTGAAACCACTCTAACCACGAGCGGCCAGAGGCTGTTCAACTCCGGACACGCCTTTGGGCAGCTTCACCACCAGCACCGAACACGGCGATTCGCGCATCACCCGCTCGGCGACGCTACCCATTACAAGTCGCTCAACACCCGTTCGGCCGTGCGTGCCAATCACGATCACGTCGATATTCGCATCCGCCGCGTACCGGGCGATCTCCGTGGCCGGATCGCCTTCCAGAAGCACATGACTGACCGCGATTTTCGGGTTCGCTGGCCGCAGTTGTTCCAGTTGCTCTTTCCAGTGAGCCTTGTCGCCGGGGGTGCCCGGCGTGTGGACGTACACCATCGTCAGGCTCGCGCCGTAAGCCTCGGCCAGCCCGACCGCGTGGAAATACGCCTGGTTCGAGTAGGAAGAGAAGTCGGTCGGGTAGAGAATTGTCGTGACGCGGATCATTGGAAGCTACCCCGCGGGTTCAATCCGTGGCGTCCAACCAGCGCTATCGTAGCAAGCAATCGGGGGAAGTCATCAAGTCTTCGAGTCTACAAGTCGCAAGTCGGGACGAAGTCGGTAAACTGTGCGCGTAACCACTCCTTTCATCGCAGGAGTTCCCCAAATGTCTCGCATTCTCCCTGCTGCGCTCGTGTTGCTCAGTTTTGCGTTTGCGTTCCTTCCCTCAGCGCCGATTCCTTCGACCGAAGCAGCGGAACCGAATGTTCCCGACACCAACATCATCTTCCGCAATGCCACGATCTACGACGGCACGGGTGAGAAGCCCACGAAGGGCGACGTTCACATCAAGGGAGACAAGATCGCGGCCGTTGGGAAGGTCGGGAAGATCAAAGGCGCGATGGAAGTGGACGCCGAAGGATTGGTGATTTGCCCCGGCTTCATCGACCTGCACACGCACTGCGATTCCGGACTCACCTCGAAGACTGGACGATTCAACAAGAACTACATCACGCAGGGTTGCACACTCGCGGTGACGGGCAACTGCGGTTCCGGACCGGTTGATGTCGCTGCGTACTTCAGGAATCTTGATGAGGGCGTTGGCACAAACGTGATTCACCTCGCAACGCACAACAGCATTCGGAATCGCGTAATGGGCAACGCGAACCGTGCGCCGACCGCCGACGAACTCAAGAAGATGGAGGAACTGGTTGACCGGGCGATGAAGGACGGCGCGTGGGGGATGTCCACGGGGCTGATCTATAACCCCGGCACTTACGCCAAAACCGACGAGATCATCGCGCTGGCAAAAGTGGTGAACAAGCACGGAGGAATGTACGCCAGCCACATCCGTAACGAATCCGGCGCGCTACTCGACGCCGTTGAGGAAGCTCTGCTCATCGGTAAAGAGTCCGGCTGTCGCGTGCATATCTCGCACATCAAGGCCAGCGGGAAAGCCGTGTGGGGGAGTTCTGGCCGCGCTGTTGCTCTCATCGAGAACGCCCGCAAGAAGGGCGCACAAGTGACCGCGGACCAGTACCCGTACATCGCCAGTTCCACTTCCCTGCGAGCCACGCTCGTGCCCACGAAGTATCGCGAAGGCACCAACAAGGAGTTTGTGGCCCGGCTCGATGATCCGAAGATTGGGCCGCAGTTGAAAGCCGACATCGAGAAGGCGCTTGGCGGTCGAGAGGGTGGCAAGACCATCCAGATCGCGCGCTATTCACCCAACGCCAAGTGGAACGGCAAGACAATCGCCGCGATTGCCGAAGCCGAAAAGAAGCAGCCAATCGACATCGTGCTGGAAATCGAACGCAACGGAGGCGCGCAGATCGTGAACTTCGGCATGAGCGAGGACGATGTGCGCATTTACATGAAGCAGCCGTGGGTCGCGACCGCAAGCGATGGCGGCGTGCAATCACCCGGCCCAACCGTTCCTCACCCACGAAACTACGGCACCTTCCCGCGCAAAATCGGTTACTACGCGATCGAGGAGAAACTCATCCCGGTCGAGTTCGCCATCCGCAGTTCAACCGGTCTGCCCGCGGACATTCTGAAACTGACGGATCGCGGATACTTGAAGCCGGGTTACTTCGCGGACGTGGTGATCTTCGACCCGAAAACCTTCCGAGACACCGCGACGTTCGAGAAGCCGCATCAGTTCGCGGTGGGCGTGAAGTGGGTGCTGGTCAATGGGCATGTCGCGATCAACAACGGCGAGTATCGCAACATCCTCGGCGGCCGCGTCCTGCGCCACGCCGTTCGGTGATCGGTCATCAGTGAACAGTAATCAGTAATCAGTCATCAGTTACCAAGTCGGAAGTGGCTCCTTGCCATCGTATAACCGTTCACTGTTCACCGATGACTGATAACTGATAACTGATCACTGCCCGCTATCTGCGTGTGATGCTCTTGAGGAGCCGCTCGACCGCGGGGCGATATTTTTCGGGCACTTTCTTCAGCTCTTCGGCCTCGATTTTCTTCTCGCCGTCCTGGATGACGATTTTGAGCACATCGGGATCGGCAATCGAGCCGGTGACAGAGTAAGTCACATCGCCTTGCTTGGCTTTGATGGTGAAGTTTCCACCCGAGATCGTGATCGACATGGCGCCCATGCCGGAGTTGCCAATCACGATGCCGCCCCCATTGCCTCCGATGACGATGCCGGGGTTTCCTCGACCGGGAGGAAACGGGCGAAGTGGTTCGGGCTGAGGAGGGGAAGGAGGTTTGGGCCGTTGGTACTCGCGGCCAGTGATCGCTTTCTCGACGAGTGCGAGTTCTTTGGCAATCGCCTCGACGTTCTCGCCTTTCTTGGTGGCCATCTCGACCGCTTCGCGAAGGGTAACCAACTCCGGCGGCGCGGTGGCCATCTCACCCGGTTGCGCGGGCTTGATGCCCTTCGCCATCGCCTTTTCCAGTGCCGCGAGTGCGGTCAGGATGTCCGCCACGTTTTCGCCGCGCTTGTCGGCCGCGGTCACCGCATCGCGTAGCTCGGAGAGATCGAGCTTCTGGGCTTTTGGTTCTTGCGCGGTCACTTGCCCAGCACACAGCCCCAGAGCAACGACCGCGACCGCGAGGATTGTGTAGCGGAACATGACTCGCCCTCGTGAGTGCGTGGCGACGAGTTGAGTACGATTTCAGCCCGCTCCCTTGCGGTCGCGGCTCGTTAACGCGTCGACTTGGCGGCTTAACGAGCCGCGACCGCAAGGGAGCGGGAATGTCCTACCCCTTCCGGACGCCCTTGAGGAGTTTCTCGATTGCCGGACGGTAGTCGGCTGGCACTTTCTCCAACGTTTCGGCCTCGATGGTTTTCTCGCCTTCGGTGATGACGGCCTTTGTCAGCGCGACCTTGCCGTTCTCGGTTGTGCCCGTCAAACGGAACTTCACTTCGCCCTGTGTGGCCGTGATGGTGAACTGGCCGTTCCCCTGGTTCACGTTCACGGTATCGAAGCCACCCGGCGGGTTCGGTAACGGGTTCGGGAACACGGGCAGGTCGATTGCGGGAGGAACCGGCAGCGGTTTGATTGGCTGCACGCCGGGCAGTGGAAGGATGTTGGGAGGAAGTGCGGGGTTGGGCAGCATGGGGAACGGGAACGGTTGCGGACGCACCTTGGCCATGTCCGGCAACTCGATGCCCTTGATCTCCACCTTCTTCCCCTTCCGCAACACAACGATATCAACCTTCACTCCCGTCTTGACTTCGTTCACCATGCGGGCGAAGTCGTCGGTGTTGTCGCTCACCTGCTTGCCGGCGAATTCCAGAATGATGTCGTGGGTCTTCAGACCGGCCTTCTCCGCGGCAGAGCCTTCGAGCACGGAGGAGACCACGATTCCCTGATTCTTCTCCAGTCCAAGTTGCTCCGCCACGACCGGAGTCACCTTCTCCATGCGGATGCCGAGCCGGGCGCGTTCCGGGATGCGGCCGGGGAAGTCCGGCATCAGTGGAGGAAAGGCCACTCCGCCCCCAGCCTTCATGAGCAGATCGGTCGCCTCCGCGATGAGTTTCTCGGCTTCCTTCTTGGCTTCGGGGTCGTTGGGGTCCTTCAACAGCAACTCTTGCGCTCTCTTCCGCAGGTCGAGCGACTTCTTCAGAAGCTCGACATCAATCCCCGCTCCGGGATTGGGATTTGGGAACGGCACGATGGGGAACGGTACATCGAACGGATTCGGTGGCATGGGCCGCACGGGCGGTTGCGGAGGTATCGGCTTGGGTTTCGCCAGCGACTTGCCCGCGACAGCCATCTCGACCGCCAGAAGTTGCTTCGCGACGTCGTCCACGTTCTCACCCTTGCGGGCCGCAGCATCGACCGCGTCTCGCAGAGCTTGAAGTTCGGGCGGAACCGTGCCCGGCTTGATGGAAGGCAATGCCTTCTCGAACGCAACGAGCGCCTTGCGGATATCGTCCACGTTCTCTCCGCGCTTGGCCGCGGCATCGACCGCTTCGCGAAGCGCGGTCAGATCGACCGCCTTCGGGTCAGCCGCGACCACGGAAGCGGATGGAGCGAACGTGAACCCGGCCCACACCGCTACAAGCCCAAGCAGAGCGAACGGCAGAGCACGTTTCCCGAAACGGAACATAATTACACCTCGAAAACGTATGCGGACACGCATCCTGTAGTTGACCATAGGACAGTCACGGGAGCAAGTCCGCGACTGGAATCGTTACATTTGGTGTTGCAATCGGCGAAATCGTGTCGGCGGGACCGAGCGTCAGGTTCGTTGTGTAACTGTGACCGTGCGAAGTAGTCGAATCGGGTTTTGGGTCGCGGAAGACGAGTAACTGCCGGTTCGCCACATCCACCACCCAGTAATCCGCGATTCCGCCGGCCGCATAGAGACTCATCTTTAACGTTGTGTCATAACGGAGAGACGAATCCGAGATTTCCACCACCAGGGCGGCGGTGGTGGGATGGGAGGTACTCCCACGAGGCGAACCGGCGATGACTGCGAGGTCTGGTTCGGGATCGGTCGTCTGACCAAGTACGAGAGGCATCTGGTTGCAGACCCGCCAGCCGGAACCGAACACGGCCCGCAGTACGTTCTCGCTCAACTCCAACGAGATTCGGTGCAGCGGGTTCATCGGTCCCTCCTCGACGATGACGCCATCCACCAGCCACGCCCGTCGGCCCTCGAACATGCCGAGGTCGCCGAGATAGTGAAACTGATCGACCGTCCACAGCAGATTGCGGGGTGGACCAGACGGAACTCGCGTCGCAATGTGTGGGGGCATCATGACAGACCCTCCTTCCATGTCGAGCGTAGCGTTATTGCTTCCCCAACACGAGGTCAACCACCCAGCATCCGCGCACGTGAACTTGCTTCGTATCGCGGCAGTGGTTGAGGATGTCTTCGTTATCGCAGGTCGCACCCTGCAGCTTGGAGGTCCGAAGGACCGCGCTCCCTCAGCCCAGCCCGAGGGCTGGGTTCGCGGTTGTACCAATGCGGCCTGAAACGGTTTCCCAGGCCGTTGGCCTGGGCTGAGGGAAGCCGGACCTTCGGTCCTGAGAACGGTCATTCCTTCCCCAACACCAAATCCACAACCCAGCATCCGCGAGCATGGACTTGGTTGGCGTCTCGGCAGTGGGAGAGGATGTCCTCGTTGTCGCAACCAGCATCCTGAAGTGCATCCGCAAGAATCGGCATCGCGCTAAACTCACGCGATTCATACATCTGACGAGCCAGTGACAACGCGGTGTCAGTTCGCCATTCGGGGGAGAAAGTTGCGGTGCGGAAAGGATTGCCGAAGATGTCGCGGAGGAGGTCGCACTCCAGTCGCTGAACGGCTGGCCGGTCCAGGCCACGCAAGGCTATCAACGCATCTTCCACAGAGTGGTACAGGCCCGGATGAAGGTATGTGGCGTAGACCACAGCGTGCGCCGCCAGCAACTCTGGGTTCTGAGGGTCGTGTTGTCCGCGACTCATTTCTTGGAAGGGGGCGTTGGCGGTGTTGTAAGCGTCTACGCGAAGTTGTCCGTTGTCGAGGTCGTCGGCGGAGGCTTCGAGTTTCCGGATCGCAATACGGCTGCGATTGTCGGTCAATAGATCCCACACCATCCGGCAACAGCCGCAAGCAACCAGCCGCAACTTGCGATTGAACAGATTGTTGGGGAGGTAGTGCAACATTTCCGGCGGATTGTTGCTCGTCAGCCACTCAGTTTCGGTCATGCGGCTTCTCCCATCACCTTCCTCGCACATTGTAATCGCTGGAAACCTTGAGGTTTGAGCCGCGAAGTAGATAATGTCTGTTCACCCGGTTTTTGGTTTCGCTCCGCCATGCCGATGGTTGTCACCTGCCCTCGCTGCCGACGCTCGCTGTCGTCCGTCTCCGCGGACTCGCAGCCTCTGTTCTGTATGTATTGCGGGCAGAAACTCCGCGACGAACAACCACTCACTGTTCCCGAAGAGACACGCACTCAGTCTTTCACCCCGCAGGCGTCTGATGCGCTCTCGGGTGTGTCATCGAGTGATGTACCCATCGCTCCGGAACCTGCGCCGAGGGAAGTTGGCGGATATCGCCTCGTGAAGTTGCTCGGTGCGGGCGGAATGGGCACGGTTTACGAAGCCGAAGCGCCCGGCAGCGGAACACGAGTGGCGTTGAAGTTACTCTCGTCGAGACTCTCCACGAATCCCACATCAGTCGAACGATTCCGTCAGGAAGGTCGGCTCGCGAGCCAGCTTGCTCATCCGCGCTGCGTCTTCGTGTTCTCCGCTGATACCGATCACGGTCGGCCGTACATCGTGATGGAGCTGATGCCTGGCCGGACGCTCAAGGATCTCGTGGACGAAGGCGGCCCGCTCACGCAGCGCGAAGCGATCACGCGCATTCTCGATGTCATCGACGGACTACTCGAAGCGCACCGCGTCGGCATGATTCACCGAGACGTGAAGCCGTCCAACTGCTTCCTCACGGCGGATAATCGCGTGAAGGTCGGTGACTTCGGGTTGTCGAAGTCGCTGGCGGTGGCTCGCGATCAGAACCTCACTCAGACCGGCGCGTTCCTCGGCACGGTGCTTTACGCATCACCCGAACAGATTCGCGGAGAGCCGCTCGACTACAGTTCCGATGTCTACTCCGTCGCTGCTACTCTGTACTTCCTCCTGTGTGGAGAAGCACCCTTCCAGCACGAGAATGCAACGGCAGCTCTGGCGAAAGCGATTTCCGATCCGGTTCCGCGTCTGAAGCGCAAACGTCCCGAAGTATCCGCTCGGCTCGACCGCATTGTGATGAAGGGGCTTGAACGCGACCGCGGCCGGCGCTGGCAAACGCTCGATGAGTTACGCGAAGCACTCGTGGACTTGCTCCCCGAGCGTCAGCGCGCAGCACGCCCGCGCGCTCTCATCGGCGCGTACATCCTCGACCGGATCGCACTCTCGTTCCTCATCGCTCCGGCGGAATTCATTCGCGTCTGGGCAACCGGACCGGTTGAAGGCCGCATCGACGTCCTGGAAGTGCGCTGGCTCGCGATTGTGATGATGCTTGCGTACTTTGCCATCGGAGAGGGCCTGTTCGGTGCGACGCTTGGGAAATGGCTCTTGGGCTTGCGCGTCTCGCGTGTCGGTGAAACCGGCCCGCCGGGATTCGGCCGCGCGCTGTTGCGCACGTTCGTCTTCCACATGCTCCTCGGAGCGATGTTCATCGTGCCCGAAGAGTTGATCCAACTCCTCGGACCACAGGCGGGCGGAGTGCTCGGTGGGATCGTGTTCCTCGCGTGCGGGACCGTGGTTCTCGTTCAAATTCGCAAGAAATGGGGCTTCCGCGGGCTGCACGACTTCGCCAGCGGTTGTCACGTCACGCAGAAGCCGTTCCCAGCGCGCAAGCTCCGGCTGACTGTGCGACAACCAACACCGATGGAAACGGTCCTTCCTCCAGGCGAAAATCCGCTCCCGGAATCGGTCGGTGGATACGTTGTTCGCGGGCGACTCACGGCGGAAGCCAACGGCGAACAGGTGTGGACAGCCGAAGATCACGCTTTGGGCCGCGCGGTGCTCTTGTGGCTGCGTCCGTGGGGAAGCGCAGACCTAGGCACAGACCCCGGCCGACCATCTCGCTTACGTAGACTCGGTAGCGGCACGATCTCCTGGGGTGGAAGCGCCTTCGACTGGACCGCGTTCGCTGCTCCCATCGGCGGGCCGCTCGCGGAAGCTGTTCGGCCCGGTCGCGCATTGCCGTGGGCCGATGCTCGCTTCTTGCTCGAACAACTGGTCGAAGAGTTCCGAGCCGCGGAAGCTGATGGCTCGGTTCCCGCGCGACTGGCACTCGATCACATCTGGGTCGAGCCGACCGGCCGAGTTCAGGTACTCGACTTCCCGCTCTGCGAGGCTCGCTACCGTCCCGGCTCTCCGCTGGCGGTTTTGCGTGAGGCCGCGTCACTGACTCTAGAGGGACGCGCGCGCACTTACGGAGGAAGTGTCAAAGCTCCTCTGCCCGCTCACGCTTTGCCGGTCGTGAACCGACTGTTTGGGACAGACATCCCGCTCTCCGAGTTCCAAAAGGAACTGGCCGACACGCACGCCCACCGCCCTGAAGTCACGCCTGCCATGCGCACTGCTCATTTGGGTGTGCAAGCGGTGATTCTCTTCATGCCTCTGGCCGCGATGTTTTTTATCAGTTTCATGCTCGCTGTAATTCACACAATTACCCTGGAGGATCGCGCCGAACAGGCCGAGAAGGCGGCCGCGGTCCTTGCCGACCCCAACCAGCGGGCAAAACTCCCCATCAGTTCAAACAAGGAACTGGAGAAGGCGCTGAACAATCCGCGTGTGCAGGTGCGCGCGAACGATCTGGCAACACGCACGCGCGCGGAGGCGGAAACTCGTCGGGCAAACTTGCTGCTCCCCCAACGACGACTCCTCGAACAGGTCGAGCGAACCCAGCCACCCAACCCCGCACGCGAGGCTGGCTATCCCCTGGAAGTGCGCGAAATCATCCTGTGGGCTGGCGCATCGGACAAGTCGCCAGTGAGCCGCTCGAACTCGCCGTGGGGGACGGGATTTGTCACTGTCGTTGCCGTGTTTGTGGCAATGCTGCTCGGTCTGGTGCTGGGGGCGGCCGTGTGGCGGGGAGGGCTGTCGCTGATGCTGGCGGGCATCGCGATTGTGCGGGCCGACGGTCAGCAAGCATTCCGTAGCCAGTGCGCGCTTCGATCCGCGATCGTCTGGCTGCCAGTCGCTGCACTTCTCTTCGTGGTGTCAGTGCTTCAAACTTACGCGCCAACACAAAGCTATTTCGCCGCCGGTTTGTGGCTTCTGGCGCTGGCCCTTCTGCCGCTCTATGTCTTCCTGGCACTTCGCGACCCCACCCGACCCCCGCAAGACCGCATGGTGGGAACGTATCTTGTACCCGTGTGAACCAGTCATCAGTAATCAGTGATCAGTGAACAGTCATCAGTGAACAGTCATCAGTCATCGATACTCGCCACCCTTCCTGGAAACTGATCACTTGATGACTGATGACTGATGACTGTTCACTGATTACTGCTCTACTTCTCCTCTTCCGTGAATGGCTTCACGTTCAGCCGCGTCTGGTGCGAGTCGAATGGTTTGCCGTCGGGTGTTTTTCCCTGGAAGTAATCCTTCTGCCAGCCGCGGGCGACCGCGTCGGGATCGCGTGAGTGCAGACCAACCAGGAAGTCGCTGCGGCTGTCTTCCCAGTGCTGATACTGCGCGTGAAGTTCCGGGTTGTTCGTGATCGGCTCGACGTGAGGTACGAGAGTCTCGACGAGTCCGCGCGGGATCGGTACCAGCATGCAGAAGGGTTCGCCCTGATCGAACCTCACCCACTCGCAGACTCGCGTGATCTTCCAGTTCATCGTAAAAGTGGACGCCAACCAGTCGGTCTCGACGACTCCTTCGAGCGCCTGCACTCCGTCCTTCACCCAGTTCGCCGGTCCCTTCACCCAGAGGTTAATTCCCGGCGGCGTGTGGAACAGAAACGGAATGGTGAACGTGATGACTCCGCTGCCGAAGTGGCTGACGATGCGGTTGTCTGGCCGGTCGAACTGCAACTCCACGTCTTCTTTTGAAGGACCGCCATACCAGTAGGCGCGAAACCCCACCGGGGACTTTAGAATCCAGCCGCACTGATTCGCGATGACGAGGGGCAAGCAGCGATACGGATGCCGCAAGTGCGCATTGTCCATCCAGGCTCGCGGAATCGGTGCTGGCTCCGGGAACACGTCTGACGGCTGGTTCTCGTGCAGAGCGTATGCGATCAGCGCGTTGTCGTCTGGCATCTTCCACCAATGCGGAATGCGGAATTCGGATTGCGGAATGCAAGCAGAAGAACCCAGATGAGGATTACTCCCGACCTGGGTTCTGGTGTTTGTAATTCCGAAATCCGAATTCCGCAATCCGCAATTATGTGCGTCCTTCGTCATTCACCGAGCACATCAGCGGTTCGATGGGACGTTCATAGGTGCGGCCTGTGTCTCCGTTGGCGTTGTTGCGCAGAGATAGTTGGTACATCTGTTCGCCAGCGGGAGTTGGGTAGTTGCCGGTGACACACGCGCGGCACAGTCCCGAGGCTGGCAAGTCGATGCACCGGGCGACCGCGTCCACTGGCAGGTAGAAGAGCGAGTCCGCGCCGAGTACCTTCGCCATCGCGTCCTGCTCTTCGACTGTTGGAACCTTCCCGGCCATGAACTTCGGGGCGAATAGCTCGCGCACGGTACTCATGTCGATGCCGTAGAAACACGGCGCGATGATCGGCGGGCACGCGACGCGCACATGGATCTCTTTCGCGCCGCCTTGCTCGCGGAGGTGCTTCAAGAGACTTTGCAGAGTCGTACTGCGGACGATGGAATCCTCGACGAGCAGCACCTTTTTGCCCTGAAGCACTTCGGGGAGCGGTGTGAACTTCAGCCGGACCTTGTCGACGCGGTTGCCTCCCTCGATGAACGTGCGGCCGATGTAGCGGTTGCGGATGAGTCCTTCCACAGAGGGAATGCCAAGTGCGAAGGCCATCGCATCCGCCGCGGCCTTGCCGGTGTCGGGCACCGGCACCACGACGGTATCCGATGGATCGAGCGGCACGCGGCCGAGCGCTCGTTCCTGCTTCGCGAGTTCCTGACCGAGTCGCGCGCGGGTGAGATAGACGCTGCGCTCATCGAACGTGCTGGCGACGTTGGCGAAATACACCCACTCGAAGAAGCAGTGAGCCGTGCGCTTACTCTCCGCGAACCGGTGGATGCTCATCTCGCCGTTCTGAATCAGCACCATCTCGCCCGGCGCCAGCGACCGGATGTTCGACCGACGGAAGCCGAGGTTCTGAAGCGCAACGCTTTCGCTCGCGGCTCCGAACATTGGCCCATCCTGCGCGTAGACGAGCGGGCGAATGCCGAGCGGGTCGCGCAACACCACCATGTCGCCTTCGGCATTCAAAAAGACGAGGTTGTAAGCTCCATCGAATTTCTCCGAGAGTCGGCGGAACACTTCCACCAAGTCCGGACGGCTATCGCTCCGAATCTCGTGAGCGATGTAGTGCATGATGACTTCCGTGTCGTTGTCGCGTGTGAGGTGGTAGCTGTGATTGGCGAGGAGTTGTTCGCGAAGATCGGCGAAGTTGGTGAGTTGACCGTTGAAGGCGAAGGCGAACCATTTCCATTTACACCCGTGCGGGCGCTCGAAGGGCTGAGCGTAACTGCGGGTCTGGCCTCCGCAGGTGGCGTAGCGCGTGTGGCCGATCGCCGCCCGGCCGGCGAAATCCTCCATGATTGAGGCGTATTTCGCCGGGTGGTTGATGCGGAACGCCTCGATAACCGTGCCGACTTCCTTGTACGTGTCCAGGAGCTTGTCGCGCTCGGGGTTGTACGTCGCCATGCCCGCGGCAAGCTGTCCGCGGTTCTGAAGGTCCAGGAGCATGCGCGGCATCAACCGAGACACTTGATCGGGTGCGCCGGTCCACACGGCCGATTTGTCGTCGTGGCCGGGCAGGTAGTACAACGTCGCCACGCCGCATTCATGGTGCAACTCGTCCATGTCCACCGCCAGAGAGTATGGGTGCGAGTCTGAACCATCCCTCGTAGAGTTTCAGTCGGATTGGTGTGTAAATGGTGTTTTGGTGCCAAAGGCAGCTCAGACACGCACCAAACACCAGACACACCAATCCTCCTGAAACGGTACTAATCAGAATATAAATCCGTGAGGGTTTGGTGAACAATCGCAACTGCCTTCGAGTTCGTCGGAATGCCAGCCGAGTCCACCGCGCCCAACGGTCGCCCGGTTCGTATCGCGAAGTCCGCCTCCTCGACTCCACTAATATTGGAGGGATTCCATGATCCGCGCGATTCTGCCGACAGCACTATTTGCCCTGTTTTCCTTCACTCTGGTCAGCGCCCAAGACAAGAAGGACAAGCCGAAGGCCGACCCGAAGGGCACTCCCCTGGAACTGTCAATCACGGGAAAAAAGACCAAATATACGCTCGATTTGGGCGGTTTGACGGCGGAGGAATTCAAAAAGAAAGTGGATGAAGCCGTGAAAGCCGGTCGGAAGCCAATGGCGGCCCCGACTGTGGATTTGAACGTCGAGATCAAGAACACATCCGACAAGCCGGTGCAAGTGTGGATCACCGGCGACCCAGTCGTGCTCACGCTCAACCTCAAGGGGAAGGGCGCGATCAACGTTAACCCACCGCTGGCGTTCACCGAAGAATTTCGCAGTCCGAAGGCGGTGGAGATCGCCGCGGGCAAGACGCACGTGATTCCGGTGAAGACGCTCGTGAGTGGATATCGCAGTTCGGCTCACTGGTCGTTCTGGACCGAACCGGGCGAATACGAACTGATCGCGACGATGAAGACCGCCATGAAGCCCGCCCCAAAGGGAGCGAAGGAAGCACTCGACGGCTTCGGCACGGTCACGCTGACGAGTGCGCCGCTGAAGCTCACGGTGGAGAAGAAGTGAGATCGAAGACCTAACCCCCAACCCCTTCCCTAAGAGGGAAGAGGCAGCGAGCGAAGCGAGCGGGGTTAGGTTCCCCCCATTCACATCTCTGCCCGGAGCGCGTAAAATTCCTCTCTCGTGGTTCGTGATTCCGCATTCCGCATTCCGAGTTCCGCATTTCACATGCTGTTGCTCTCCTGCATCAACCTGTCTCGCGGATATGACGCGACTCCGCTCTTCGAGGGCGTGGAGTTCGAGGTTCACACGGGCGAGCGCATTGGCCTTGTTGGGCCAAATGGAGCCGGCAAGACGACGCTCTTGCGCATCCTCGCGGAAGAAGACGAGCCGGATTCGGGGAAGGTGCAGTATCACGCGGGCGCCCGGCACGGGTTACTTCAACAGGTCGCGGAGTTCCCCGCGGGGCGAACGCTCTTTGAAGAAGCGAAAAGCGCGTTCGATGAATTGCTCGCGACTCAACGCGATTTCGAGCACGCTGCGGAGGAACTCGCGGCCTGCACGGATGAATCGCAACACAAGCAACTCAGCGCGAAGTTTGACCGACTCAGCGAATTACTTCGCCATCACGATGCGTTTGAACTCGATCACAAGGTCGAGAATGTGCTTTCCGGGCTTGGGTTCGCCGAAGCAGACTTTACACGAGACGCGAACACGTTCTCCGGCGGTCAACAGCGGCGGTTGTTGCTCGCGAAACTCTTGCTTTCCGCGCCGGACGTGATGTTGCTCGATGAACCGAGCAACCACCTCGACATCGACACAACGCGCTGGCTCGAAAACTACCTCGCCCAGCAGCCGGAAGGAATGCTCATTGTCAGCCACGACCGCTACTTCCTCGACAAGGTCACGAACAAGACCTTCGAGCTACATCAGCGGAAGATCACGAGCTATCCGGGCAACTTCAAACAGTATGTGCGACTTCGTGATGAGCGCTATGAGCGGCAACTGAAGGAATACGAATCGCAGCGCGAGTACATCGAGAAGCAGGAAGAGTACATTCGCCGGGTGCATTACGGCCAACTCGCGAAGCAAGCGCAATCACGTGCGAAGACGTTGGAGAAGATTGAACGCCTGGAGAAGCCCACGAAGGTAAGCGGACCGAACATCAGCTTCAGCGAAGTGACGCGCTCGGGCGACATCATCTTTCATGTCGAGGATTTGACGAAGCGCTACGGCGACACGGTGCTTTTCGAGAACCTGAGCTTCGATCTTCCTCGTGGGAAGCGCCTCGGCATCATGGGGCCGAACGGTTGCGGCAAGACGACGCTCTTGCGCATCCTGTTAGGCGAAGAAGAACCGACGAGCGGACTCGTACAACGCGGGCATCTGGTGTTTCCCGGCTACATCGATCAACATCTGGCGATTGTTGATCCTGAAAAGAACGTGATGCGGGCGGTGTGGCCGGACGATGACCCGGCCTACACCGAACAGAAGATGCGAGACCTGCTCGGTAGCTTTGGTCTTCACGGTGAACTCGTTGAACAGCCCGTGAAGCAACTCTCCGGCGGCGAACGGTCACGCGCGGCTCTTGCGAAGTTGACAGTGAACGGCGCGAACCTGCTCATTCTCGATGAGCCGACGAACCACCTCGACATCTGGGCGTGCGATTCGCTCGAACAAGCCCTCAAGGACTATGAAGGCACCTGCATCGTGGTCAGCCACGACCGCTACTTCCTCAATCGAGTCGCGGACTTGCTCATCGTGTTCGCAGACGGCACGACGGAAGTGGTGTACGGCAACTACGACACTTACGAGCTTCTTCGCGCTTCACGCGAGGAAGCGAAGGCGAGCGGGAAGGCGAGCGGGGGACGTCAGGCCCCTGATAACTCCATCAGGGGGCTTACGTCCCCCGCTCGCCAAGAAAAGGCAAAGCGCAAGCGGAAGTTTCCTTACCGCAAGGTGCCGGACATCGAGGCGGACATCGCGACGACCGAGAAGAAGGTCGCGGACCTGGAGACATCGCTTCAGACGCCCGAAGTCTACCGAGACGCAACCCGCGTTCGCGACACGATGGCCGAACTGGAGAAGACGAAAGACGCGCTCGCTCGACTGTACCAGCACTGGGAAGAGGCGGTAGAATTGAACGGCTGAGACCGGTTTGTCGCCACCGTGTTTGCATCTCCCCTGCCCTGTCGGGATAATCTCACTCATCCCACTCCCGACGGAGTTCTCACATGTCCGCGCTGAATCAAGCCGTTGAGCGGTTTCTGCAAGTAATCGACACGCACCGGAATCTTCAGGATTTGCAACAAGGTATGTCGGGGCTTCACCCGGAGATTCCCAAAGCCACTCGCGAGGAACTGAACTCCGCTCTGCGCGCATTTGTGCCAGTCATCCAGACGCACGACATCGTTCCGGTCGGCGTGGTGGTCATTACCTGCGGAGCGATGCTCGAATCTGGCGGTGATCCAGACATCTGCGGCCCTGCAATTCTCGACCGGCTCCCGAACTTCCTTCGCGACCTCACTGGGTTCTACGATGCGGTTCGCGAACGCGCGAACCCGGACGAGGAGATCACGGAAGCGGTGATCGACCGTCACATGGATGACATCTTTCAGACCAACCGCGATCTGGCCTGCGCGTTCATCGCGGAGCAGTGGTTCAGTTTGGGAACCATCGCGCACCTGTCGCAGTCGAAGGAACTGCGCGCAATCACCCGGTCGCGCGCCGAATTGCTCCAGTTGGCCGAAGAAGTTATCGCCGCGGCCGGACATGGCAACTTCCTCACCGATATCCTTCGCGTGCTCGACGATGAGCGCCTCATTGTGCTGCATCCGGGCGAGCAGAAGGGTTATGAGGTTCGCATTAGCGGAATCGCGGACAACTTCCAGCTTCACACACTGTTGGCCGATGCTCTGATTGGCGAGCCGGGTGCTGGCTGGCTGATGGGAACGAAGCCCGACCCTGCTGTGGTCGCACAAGCACGCGATGGAGAGATCAACGAGCGGCTCATCGCCACTGGCCCGTTCAATCTGTGGAACTGGACCGGCCTCCAGCCCGACGGCGCGCTTCCGAGTATGCGTTTGGGAGTGGATACCATTCGTGGAACTCCCGATTGGATTTGGAATGAAGGCAATCCCGGAGACATCCTTCCATTCGAGGGCGTTCGCGTGGTGCTGATCGGCCCTCCTCCGTATTCGAGAAGCTGGAACGCCTGTCGGCGCTTCCCGAGCATGGCCGGCTCGCTTACGGTCGAACAGATTCTCGCTCCGGATGTTGTTCGCGGCTGGCTTGCCCGCATTTCCTCAACCCCGCGAGCTGTTTCCGAGGCGTGATACCAGATTGGGTTGATTGGTTTTTGTGGTGGGTCAGAGCGGGGGAATCAGTGATCGTGCGTGTGAGGGCGCCGGCTGCCTGCCCCGACTTGGGGTGGCGTTCCCCTCCCCCCGCCACCCCCCTGTTTTCTTCCCCCTCGCTTTGGCCCATGTTTCGTGGGGTTTGCTGCGTCCCGATTCGGGCCAGGTGGCCTTTATGTCGAGCATTTGCTGCATTTTGTAGGGTTTAGAAAGGCCACCCCCTGGCCCCGACGCCTGGCGCTTCCCTGGCGCTTGGCCGGGTGGCTACCGGCGCGCAGGATAGTCGGTCCGGCGTGCCGGTTCCTTCTACCCCCATTCTGCGTGATTACTGTACAAAAGTCAAGTATCTAATCGGATTTTGCGTTCCCGGCGGCCTCCCCAAGCGAGACGCTTTCCCGAACATTTGGTTATGTGAGGGACAGCGTCGAGCGGGACGAGCAGGCGGCGGCTGGCTTTGACTTTTGGTTAAGGCGA
>JAKEEV010000922.1 GCA_022616395.1 Planctomycetia bacterium
ACGCGATGGATCGTACGCGCTCCAATTTCGCCATGAAACCATCGCTGGCGGAGAACTGGACCAGTGCGCGACGCTCGAGGTTAGTACGACGTGCGGGTCCGTCGTCCTGCGTGTCTGGAGCACAACCGTTACGGTCGTGCTCACGGGCCGGGCGAAGGCCCGGACCCGCGTTGTGCAATTGCGCGGTTTCCGCTTTCGCGTCCGCCGTCGAGGTCTCCATCGTCGCCGCGCCCACCCTCGCCGAAGCGGCTGCCGTCGTGGCAACCGGCACCCGCACGACCACCGTTCTCACTCGATCGCGTGGAATAGACGCGAGCGGTTCGTAGTCGGCAATGACCGCCTCGACCTCTCGCTGCGACTTGCCGCGAATTCGCTTCAGGACCTCGTCCTTGTTCGCTGATGTGAGAATGTGCGACACCTGGGCGACTGTGCTGACGTTCACTTCGTTGGATTCGAGCAGTTCGTACACCTCCGGGAAGCGCGCCACACACCGGGCGGTGCGAATGCGTCGACTCGCCGCCGAGGCGGAGTAGCCGAGGCCCGACGTGCAGTAGTCGAACATCGACGAGTGTCCAAGCTTCAAATGCAGCCGGCGCCACTCGATCTCCTTGAGATGGAGCAGCACCTGCAAGGTGATCGAACGCTCGCGCCGGGTGAGTGCTTGAATGTTGGACAGTATTTGCTGATCGGAAAGCGAACGAAGGGACATGACGCAACCTCCACGCGAAATGGTGAACAGACGCGGGAGGAGCGGCGTTGCATTCAACATAATCATGATATTCAATTCGTCAACTGACATCTTAACGTGACGAGGTTGCAGCTGATGTCGCTTCGAATGCAAACTGCGGTTGCTTCGCGCTGGTGCTATATTCGTCACATGCATCCGCGCGTCCCCTACCTATTGCTTATTGTTTCCTTGCCTTGTGTTCCTTCCAGTGTGCCGGCACAGGGCGATCTCAACGTCCTCGTGCGAGCGGACCAATCGACATATGTCTTTCGGGAGCCCATCAAGCTGGTCGTGACAATTTCGAATGATGGAACGACCGCCGTTCGAATCCCGCAGGTGTCGAGGCTCGGCTCACCGGAAATGGAGTTCGTCTTCTTCGAAATGCGATTGTGGGACGGGCCTACCCGCCGAGCTAAGAGCGTAAGGGGGGGCGCGATGAGCGTGGGTAGCTCGGAGTACATGGGCGCTCCACTGGCACCCGGCGACAGCGTCGAGTTCTTTTTGTTATCCAATTTTGACCAACGTTGCCGTGGATAGCACTGGATCGGTGAACGGGCACGTCACAAGTTATCGCACATTCCCCGCTCCTGGCACGTACGGGTTGCGCGTCGTTCCGGGGAGGGAAGTCACCGGCGTCAGAGGCGGTTGTGGTACTTTCCGGTCTCATGGTCGCCAATCCTACGTTTCGCCGCGAGGAAGTCACCTTGTTCCTGGCACAGTCGTATCGCGAAATGGGACAGGTGCAGGTTGGCTTGGAAATCCTGTCGAAGCTCATGGAGGAGCAGCTGGTCCTCTGGACGAATTGGCCATTCGTCGTTGCGGCGGCGACCCTAACCCCCGATCCATCGCGTTCGTTGGAGGCCTGGAAAAGAAAGGAAATGCGAGAAGGGGCCCAACCAATACCCGCCGGTGAAGTTGGCAATGTCTGGAGCGATCGGTAGAGCCGCTTCGGCGGGTAGCGCATTCCGAGCCCGCCCCCACGCCCCGAAGTCCTTCCCTAGATTCCGGTTGCAGCCCCTTCTGAAAGCCGGTATTATGCCGGTTTGCACGGCGACCCGCATGGAGCGGGGTGCCGCACGTTTTGTTCACAGGAGGAGACAAGGTTTGATGCTCGACGACGTTCGCGGAACCTCTGGGTCGGAGACCCAACTATCCCACGCGAAGGGAGGTGCGGGTTTGCGCTCCCCGGCGTACGCTTTTCTCGAAGTCTTGGGCGCCGAAGAAGCGGCGGTGGAAGCCACCGGTCGCCCAGCGGGAGCCGCCGCCGTCTCGGGGCTCGAAGCGACCATCACGACCTTCGAGGAAGGCCAGATCGTTCGCGGAACCGTGACCGAACTCCGTGAAAACGAAGTCATCATCGACGTCGGATTCAAGAGCGAGGGCACCATTCCCGCGGCCGAGTTCCGCAGCGTCGACAACCTTGCCGTCGGCATGCAGTTCGACGTCTTGTTGGAGAAGCTGGAGAACCAGGATGGCCTGGTCGTTCTCTCCAAGGAGAAGGCCGACTTCTTCAAGG
>JAKEEV010000923.1 GCA_022616395.1 Planctomycetia bacterium
CGATATTCACGTCCGAAAGTCCAGCGCGGCGTTTACTTCTCGCCGATGCAGTAGAGATACGCTTCTCCGCGAAGGTATAAGCGACTACCGTCGGCAATCGGAGGCGAGTACGTGAGCGTTTCCTGCGCGGGGATCGGCCAGGAACGATCCAGCACGGTGCCGATGCGATTGCGGGCCACCACCTTGTACATTGGGCCGGGTTCCAACACCAGCGTCGTGCCCTGGTTATCGCAAACAAGAATGTGCTTGCCCACGAGCGTCGGACTCGCGGCCACGGCCACCGCGTTGTAGTGAGTGAGTCCTTCGAGATCCATTTCCTTGCGATAGAGCATCTTCCCGCTTGCCAGATCAACGACGTAGAGCCACTGATAAATGTCCGTCTGGTAGGCGATCCCATTCCACACCAGCGGAGAACCCGCGGTCCAGCGGTCGATCCATTTTCCGCCCGGTCCACGTGTCACTTCCGGCGGCAGTTGAATTGTCTTCACGAGTTTCGGTTCCAAAAACTCCTCGTCCGCGTCCTTGAAGTCCCACACACTCAGTGAAGTCACGCCGTACTTCGGCGCGTACATCGTCTTGCCAAGTATCACTGGCGGTGCCCAGCCGGTATCGCCCGGCGAAGTGCTGTCCTTTGGCCGAAACACAATCTCGCCATCGGAAGGCCGAACGAAGTCTCCCCGTTGTGTCACCACCAGAGGTTTGCCCGCGACCGTTGCTCCGAGGAGCGAGCCGACGTTGTTGCGAATCCGCTTCTGCTGCCAGAGTTGCTTGCCGGTCTTCGCGTCCAGCCCAAAGAGCGTTTCGAGGAACACGACGAGCACGCCATCGACCAACGCCGGCGACGAGCCGTAACTGAGGTGATCGGCCTTCACGCGAGTGATCCACTCTCGCTTGCCGTCCAGATCGAAGCACGCCGCGACTCCCATCCCGCACCACACATACACGCGCTTCCCGTCGCTCACCGGCGTGGGCATCGTGAAGCCGACAATGCCGAAGTGAGCCTCGAAGTGATCGTTCGTGGGTACTTTGAACCTGGCCGGGTTGAGTTCATTGAGCGTCTTGCGAATCTCAGCACGCAGTTTCAGGCGCCTGGCTCGGTCCGGCTCGGCCTTCAGTTTCGCGAGAAGCGGATCGACTTTCTCCGCGAAGCCAGGGTTGGCTTTCTTCTCTTCTGGTGCGAGCGCTTCGTAATAATTCACTGCTGCCGACCAGAGAATCTTGCCGCTGGTCTTGTCGATGCAAATCAGTTCGTCCGGTTCGGCCATCAGGAAGAGCTTGTCTCCGACCATGATCGGCGTTGATGTGCTCCGGCCGGGGAGCTGAGTCATCCACACGATGTTCTTCGTGTCGTACTTCACGTCCGGCGGATCCATTACACGCAGGCAGAAGCGCATATCGGTGAACCCGTCGGCATTCGATGAACTCACCTTCAGGAGCAAGCGATTCCAGCCGGGTTTGAGTTTCGCCTCGAATCGCGGAGAGGACGGTTCGGTGTAAGACAGCTCATTGCGGCTGATCGCGGTGTAGAAACCGAGACCAACTCCGCGCTGCGGTGAGCGATACACTTCTTTTCCGTTCACCCACGCCTTCAGGCCGTGCCCGTGATCGACCACAAATCGCACTGGCCCGCCGCGAGGCGAATAGAGATACGAGTGCGCGTAGGCGAACTGATTCTTCTTGAACCCAACCGCCTTCGCGAGATCGACAAACGGCATCTCGGCCGTGCCGAAGACGGTCACATCATCAATCGGGCCACTCACCGCCTTCCACGCAACTTCCCCGACTTTCTTTCCCTCAACGGGTTCGACAGTCGCTTCACCGCCGAGCATGTCGCGGTCGAAATCCTTCACTGAATCTTCCACCGCGAACGGCCCGATCACGAGCCAGTCGCGAACGAGTCCCTTCAGTACTAGCGGAGCGTCTCCGGATTCTT
Source organism: Planctomycetia bacterium (assembly GCA_022616395.1). GTDB lineage: Bacteria > Planctomycetota > Planctomycetia > Gemmatales > Gemmataceae > Gemmata. The sequence continues at coordinate 1,934 of JAKEEV010000923.1, forward strand.
TTCCTTTCGGAGGAGTAGCCGTTGAGCGCATTCCATCAAGCGCTCCGCGCGGAATGCGGTGCCATTCCATCGGCGGCTTCGCGTCCGGCCAAACGCCGGTCATGTTTCCGCGCCAGCCGCTCACCGGCTCCACCGCGAGGACGATCCCCAGACACAAGAGAAAGGCGAGCGAAGCGAAACACGTCAGGAGAGGCTGTCGCATTCTTGTTCACTCCACTGGTTTGCCGACGCCAAGCGCATCGGCGACTCGGTTGATGTAGTTGAACCACGCCGCGATCAGCGTGATTTGCAGAATGCCCACATCATCGAAGCCCACTTCCCGCAGTCGCGCGATGTCTTCGGGCGTGTGCTTGTACGCAGATACGGTCAGCTTCACCGCGAAGTCGAGCATCGCGCGGTCCGCGGGGGAGAGATTCGCCCTGGTGTAGTCCCGCCGTAACTCGGCGGCGAGTTCATCGTCGAGACTTGCCCGACGAAGGAACTCGACGTGACTCTCCAGTCAGTAGAAACACTGATTCCGAACGGAGACAACCGCCGCGATCATCTCCTGTTGCCGACGTGTGAGCGGCAAGTTCGGTTGAAGCAACACCCCGAAGCCGGACATCATGTGCCGCATTGCTTCGGGGATCAGGCTGTGAGCCGCGGTGATACTCTCGCTGCGGTCATCGGGCCGAACGAGCGATGGAACCGGCGTGAAGTATTCGACCGGATAGAGCGCGCGAATCGCTTCGTACACCGGGAGCAGATTCGCGTCGGCTTCTTCGTAGGGAATCGTCTTGATCCAGGGCATTGGCAGCCTCGATGACTGTGAGAGCGATTGACGTGATTATCTCGTTGCGGACAGGCGTTCCGCAACCATCAATCGAGTTGACTCCCGCTTGTTGAGAGTACCATCCGCGACTACCGTAAAGCGCAACACCTGTGCAGTCGCCTTGGATTCAAGTTTGGAGTGACTTATGGACAAGATCACCGTTGCCGAGGCCCGCAAAGCAGAAGCGGTCGGTCGGCACGTTCGCCTTCAGGGTTGGGTTCGCACGCGTCGCGACTCCAAGGGCGGCTTCAGCTTTATCGAACTCAATGACGGTTCCTGTCAGGGGAACGTGCAGATTGTTGCTCCGGGCGAATTGGCCAACTACGAAGCCGTCGTGAAGCATCTGCACACCGGGGCGAGCGTTGTCATTGATGGCGAAGTGAAGACATCTCCCGCGAAGGGTCAGGCAACCGAGATTCTCGCGAGTCATGTGGAACTGATCGGTAATGCGGACGCCGAGAAGTATCCGCTTCAGAAGAAAGGCCACACCTACGAGTTTCTGCGCACACTCGCGCACTTACGCCCGCGCACCAACACCTTCGGTGCGATCGCGCGCTTGCGGCATCAGGTGTCGATGTCGATTCACCAGTTCTTCCATGAACACGGCTTCTACTACATTCACACTCCGATCATCACCGCCAGCGATTGCGAAGGCGCGGGCGCGCTCTTTCGCGTAACAACGCTCGACCCGGATGCTCCTCCGAAGGTCGCGGGGAAGGCCGACTTCACGAAGGACTTCTTCGGCAAGCAAGCGTACCTCACTGTCAGCGGTCAACTGCAAGTGGAATCGTTCGCCTGTTCGCTGGGGAAGGTGTACACCTTCGGCCCAACGTTCCGAGCCGAGAACTCGAACACTCCCCGGCACCTCGCCGAGTTCTGGATGGTCGAACCGGAAATGGCCTTCTGCGACCTCAACGACAACATGGATTTGGCCGAAGCGTTCCTCAAGCGGATCATCGCGGATGCGCTGAAATACTGCGCCGAGGACATGAAGTTCTTTCAGGAGAGAATCGACCCCGATCTCCTGAAACGGCTTGATGGCGTGCTGAACAAGCCCTTCAAGCGCGTGTCATACACGGAGGGAATCGGCCTGTTGCTCAAGGCTCCTCAAACGTGGGAGTTTCCCGTTGCGTGGGGGAGCGATCTTCAAAGCGAGCACGAGCGCTACCTGGCGGAAGAGTATTTCAAGTGCCCCGTCATCCTCTACGACTATCCGCGAACGCTCAAGCCGTTCTACATGAAGGTGAACGACGACGGGAAGACGGTGCGCGCGATGGATGTGCTGGTGCCGGGCGTCGGCGAGATCATCGGAGGAAGCCAGCGCGAGGAGCGGCTCGATGTGCTCGAACAACGGATGCGCGAACAGCGCCTGGAGCCGGAAGCCTATTCGTGGTATCTCGACTTGCGCAAATACGGCACCGTTCCGCACTCAGGCTTCGGCCTCGGACTCGAACGCTGCGTCCTGTTCCTCAGCGGCATGGCGAACATCCGAGACGTGATTCCCTTCCCGCGAACTCCCGGCAACGCGGAGTATTGATTGTAGTCCTCACGCTCCGCGTGAGGTCTTTGAGTGTGGTCCGCTCGCTCCCTGTGCGGGGTCTTCAAAACCACACCCGGAGCGAGCCGACCCCACACAAA
>JAKEEV010000924.1 GCA_022616395.1 Planctomycetia bacterium
ATTGAGAGGAAACGGAATGAGGAAATACCCCTGAAATGCTCCCTCCGGAGAAAGCCCGAAGGCCCGCATCGCTGCGTAGAAAGGTAACATTCCCAGGTGAGTATCAGACCAAGCCGTCACCCCGGTTTCGGGGTAGAACATCGGCGCGTCCCAGAACGAATCAACCCGTCCGGTCAGATAGCGGTAGCCGTGTTCCAGGATGTAGTTATTCAGCCGGTTATCGCCCGTGTCTCCAGGCAGATATTCGCCGGCGGTGACGACCACGCGAATTGGAAATGAGAGAAAGCCGACACAGAAGGCGATCATCACAACGGCCCACCCGCTCAAGCCCCACGGCTGGGGCATCTGGCGCGGCTGTGGTTGATCCACGGTCATCGTGAGCGATTCTCCGGGATAGAGGAGATGAGTCGCGGGTCACTCGATCAGCACCGGAGGATACTTCGCGCGCATCTGGGCATCGAACGCCGGGTCGGGATCTTTCGCGGGTTCGCCGATCACTATCAGCCCTTCCAACTGATCGGGGGAGACATGCGTTGTGTCGATCAGCCACTTCATAAGCGAGCGGTAGTCGGGGAAGAACTCCCACTGATTCGGAGCGCGACCCGACCAGCCATTGACAGTTCGCACTCCGCAGTCCTGAGATCCTCGCATCACGTCAAGTTGTAACCCAGCCGGCCCTTGCTGGCCGAGTTTATCCGCCACCGACGGGAACGCATACACAATCGTGGCATTGGGACGTGAGCGAATCGCTTCCGCAACTCGTTCTCGTCGCTTGACTGCCTCTGGAAGCGAAGTCCGCGCCCACCACCAGTCATTCTTCCGTTGGCCCGAAGTGGGGGTGAGCCACTGATCGGTGGCGACCGCGCCGAGTGCGACAATCGCCACCCCAACCGCCGCCGGTCGTGAGAATCGCTCCGCGCAGCGCGCGATCAAGTCGAAGAATGCGCCGATGGCCAACCCCGCGGGGAAGGTCAGAATCAGAGCGATGCGGCCAATCGCCCGGATTCCACTGGCTCCCGGTAACACGACAATGTGCCCGTAGTACCACGTCTCCCCGTTCTCACCAAATTTCGTTGTCAGCAAGGCCACCCCAACCGCCGCGATTGACATGATGCCCACCACCGACGCTGGCCCGCCGAACGCGCGGCCCCGAATCAACATGTAAGGCGTGACCAACAACCCCACCGCCAGCCCGAACAACGAGAGGTTCCCTGGCGAGAGTTGGTGTTCAGTCCCCGCGCCTTCCATCGCCGAGCCGAGTTTGGTGTACTGGGCGATTTCCGGGAATGCAGCGGTCATTCCCGGCGGTGTGATCCAGGACATCGGTCGCGGAGCGTAAAGGCGGACGTGATCCTTTGGCAACTCACTCCCGTTACTGGTGTGTGCGTACGCCAGCGGCCACAGAGCCATCACCGCAAGCGCCATCACAACCACCCGCGCCGACCACACGCGCCAGTTCGCCAGCACCAAATCGCGCCACGGGAGCCGACCACGCGACAAGATCAGAGCCGCGAGCAAACTCGTCGCGAGCAGTAAACCCAGGAAATAGCCGATGTAGACCGAAATGTACGTCTGGTAGACCAGGCACGCGCAGAGCGCGGCGAATCGCCAGGTACTTCGTGGCGCACGCAACCATTCCCAGGCAAACACTACCGCCAGCGGCACCAGGAACCGGGGAACGAGCTGCGCGTGGCCGGTCTGGGCAACGATCGGCAACCCGTAGGCGAAGATGTACCCGGTGATGGCGGCACCAACCGCGCCCAAGCCCAACCGCCGGGCCGCCCATGCAGCCGCGGCGAAGTTCAACAGAAATGGAATCAGAAACCAGCCCTGGAACGCGCGCTCTGGCGGCATTCCGATCGCGCGCAGAGCGCTGTAAAGAGGAAGCATACCGAGGTGAGCATCTGACCACGCGGTGACGCCACGAATGGGATAATACGTCCCGATGTCCCAGAAGTGATCGACCTTGCCGGTCAGATACAAATAACCGTGTTCCAGCACCGCGAGATTGAGCCGGTTATCAACAACGTCGCCCGGCAGGTGATCGAAACGCCAGCCGACCGTTCGCCAGGGATAGTTGTAGAAGCCGATCAGAAAGGCCGCGACGACGATACTCCACCCCACCGCGCCCCAGCGAGGAGCCACCGGACGCGGGTCGGCAACTTCGGTCATGAGCGGTTCTCTCGTAGCTAGAAGATCCATTCGCCAAGCGGATGCCGCGTCAGTCCAAAGGAGGCGAGCCGGACGGATCCCGGAAATCGTAAAGCACAAATGTTGCCGTGCGAGCCAGCGGACGTTTGGTCTGGAGGTACGCCAGCGCGTTGACCTTTGCGGGCGGTGCATCGGGTTGAAGCGAAATCACTGTGTAACTCACTGCCAGCACATTCGGGCCAACCGCCGTCCGCAAGTCTCCCTCCGAGTTGATCGCCAGCGACTCCATCGGAATCACCCGGAACGGATCGCGCTTCGCCGCGGGGTCCGTGCCAAAATACCAGATCACGACCGGTGGGCGACTGTTGGCTTCACGCCAGGCCACGAGGTCGGGAATCCCCTGTCCCCAGTCCAGGTTTGAATCGGTCATCTGTCGCGGAGCTGCTTCCAGCCCACCAAATGCCTGATTTACGTAGCACAGCCCGTGCGGCCACACCCAGACCGAAGTTGCCATGATGGTGAGTACCGCAACCGCGCCAAACCATTTCGCGCACTGCGGGTAAGCACGCGCCACACCGACGGCGACCGCGATGTAACCCATCGCGATTACCGGCATCGCCAGGCGAACGCCAATTTGAAGATTGGCGGAAAGCAGCGCCCCGAGCATCAGAAGAGCTGCGAGCGCGAACGGATTGAGCATCGCTCGCGGGCGAATCACCAAAAGTGCCGCCAGCACGAATACCGGCAGCGGAACCTTCATCGCGATCATCAGCGGAAAGTAATAACGGTATCCGTTGGGGTAGTAGGTGCCATTGACGAACGTGGGGCGGCCGACGCTGTCGCGCCACCACTGGAAGGCAAATGCGCCCAGAGCGTGGGGTACGCGGTCATTCTGGTACTTCGCGGCCAACTCCTTGTACTTGTCCGCGAGTGGTTCGTGCGGGGGAACGAGTTGCGAGACGTGCGTGAGCGGTTTCTTCCCTCCTTCCTCGGGGCGACCGCAGTAGAGTAGCGCGATGGTTGCTCCGATCACGATGACCACGGCCGCCGCGAGCACCGAGCGAATCACTGCTCCGGCCACTCGACGAACCCATGGCCCAAGTCCGCCGCCAGGCGGGGAAAGATGGCCGTTGGCGAATCGATAACAGACCTCAAAGGCCACCAGGATGAGTCCGCCATACAGAAGCGCTGAAAGTTTGCAGAGAACCGCGACTCCGTACCAGAGTCCCGGCAGAAGGATTCGCTTCCACCATCCACCGCTACGGCCCGCGAAGACCGCGCGCGCGAAGGCCATCAGAGCCGCCGCTGTCGCGACATCCGTTGTCGCGAGCGTTGCGTGTCCCAGAACCGTTGGATCGGCCGCGATCAAGCCGGCTGCGATTCGCCCCGCCCAAACTCCTCCCGCAGTGCGCCCCAACCGCCACGCGGAGATAATTAATAACAGGAGCCAGCCAAGAGTGACCGCTCGCGCCCCGTGGAGCTTCGTCACCATCTCTTCTTCGGTGAAGAGCAACGTGCCAGTCCGCTTCTCGTAGATGCGAAGAGGAATCGTACACATCTCAGGTGGAAGGGGCATTATTCCTTCGGATGTGGATCGCCAGCAGTACCATTCGCGCCAGTCTTCCAGGCCAACTTCGAGGTATCGCGGTTCGTCATACGTCGCCCCGATGCGTGGCGAGGCGGTCAAGCACCAAGCTGCTGACCACGCGGCCAAAAGCGCCAGCCAGAGCAGATCAACCCACCAGCGCTCAAGCGTCGGGGTTGCCGGAGGTGGGCTTTCGCTCGCCATCATCGCCGTCCAGAGATTCAAAGTGCAAAGAGGAAACGCGAAGTGATGATATGACTGGAAGGGATTGTAGTCCTCACGCTCCGCGTGAGGTGTCTTTCCTCACGAGGAGCGTGAGGACTACAATCCCGCACGGAACGTTACGGATACAGGCCACGCTTGGCCTTTTCGGTGGCGACCTTCTGCACACCGAGGCTCAGAGCCGCGATGCGGTTGGTCAGCTTCCGTTGATTCGCCTGAGAGCGGACGCGGTGGAACGCTTTGAGCATGTGCCGTTTCAACTCCGCGTTCACCTGGTTCTCATCCCACATAAACTGAGCCAGATCCTGCACCCACTCGAAGTACGAGACGGTCACGCCGCCCGCGTTGCAAAGAATGTCGGGGATCACGAAGATGTCGGTCTCGGACAGAATCGCGTCGGCTTCGGGTGTGGTCGGGCCGTTTGCGCCTTCGGCCAGGACGCGGCAGCGAAGCTTCCCCGCGTTGGCTTCAGTAATGACTCGCTCCATTGCGGCCGGAATGAGTACCGTGCAGGGTGTGGCGAGCAACTCGTCGGAGTTAATCGTTTCGGCACTGGGGAAGCCAGCCACGGACTTTCGCTCGCTCGTTGCGATGTAGCGAATCAGCGCCTGGATGTCGATTCCGCGATCATTGCGGATAGCGCCGAACCGATCCCCGACGGCGATTATCTTCGTGCCGAGTTTATTTAACTCCTCGCAGGTCACCGAACCGACGTTACCAAACCCCTGAACCACAGCGGTCGAGTTCTCCGCGCGGAGTTTCAGTTCGGCAAGCGTTTCGGAGATGCAGTACACAACCCCGCGGCCGGTTGCTTCCTTTCGGCCCACGCAGCCTCCTAACTCAACCGGCTTACCGGTCACGATCTCAGGACAGGCGTAACCGACTTTCATCGAGTACGTGTCGTAGATCCACGCCATCGTCTGCTCGTCGGTGCCCATGTCCGGGGCCATTACGTCAGTTCGCGGGCCGATGATGTTGAGAATCTCCTCGGTGAAGCGTCTCGTGAGCCGTTCCTTTTCGCCGCCCCGAAGTTCGGCCGGGTCCACCGCGATTCCGCCCTTCGCCCCGCCATACGGCAAGTTCATGATGCCGCACTTCCAGCTCATCCACATCGCCAGAGCCGCGACCTCGCCCAGATCGACATGCTTGGCGTAACGCAACCCGCCCTTGCTCGGCCCGCTCGTCAACGAATGCTGCACGCGGTAGCCAATGAACACCTCTGTTCGATTGTCTTCCATGCGCACTGGAATCGCGACAATCTGGGAGCGCTTGGGAACCATCATCCGCTCGGCGATGCCCGCGTCCAGGTCGATGGCACGAGCCACCGTGCGCAATTGCTGACACGCCATCAGATAGGTCGCGGACGAACTAAACGGATTTGAAGCTGGGTTGCCAGGAGGCATCGCGGACATAAACGCACCTCGAACGGGGGAGAGAAACCGTCGGTTGGCACTGCCTGCGGAATTATACGGCACGAAACGGTTCGTGAGCGTCGAGGCGTCAGCCCGACGGTGACCGGAACAACACCGTCGGGCTGACGCCTCGACGCTCAATGTTCCTTCATCGTGAAGTCCTTGATGAAGAAGCAGAGGTTCCGGTAGTCGCCGGGGATGAAGTAGCTTGGCGCTTCACAGCGGAACTGGATCGCCGAGCGGCCTGGTGGGATTTCGATCTGGTAGGTCGTGCGATCGCCGTGAAGCGATTTGTCGTGTTCCGGGACGAGGGGCTTCTCCAGTGTGAAGGAATGCTCGTTCGGCCCAGCCCTGGTGACATCCGATCCGGTCAGGGTGAGGTTCTCTCCGGTCATGGTGAGGATGAAGGGGCCGTAGACATCCACACCGATAGTGAATTCGAGTGTGAACTTGCGGGTGCGGTCGGTAGGGTTCACGAAAACGAGCGTGGAGTTGTAGGAACCCCAGTGAACCGGGGCGATGGCGTCGACTTGATCGGCCGTGCTGAAGCCGTTGAGCCACAGCGGAGCCACCCACTCGCGTTCCTGGGTGGCGATTCTCTCGAAGCTTGGCCCATCGACCTGCTTGTAGGCGTCGCGATAGGGGCGCAGGTCGAGGAAGAACTGATTACCGTCCTCGTGGACAACTTCGGGGAGTCGCGCGCCTCGCTGCTTCACTAACAGGGCGTAGAGGTCGTTGATCCGGTTAATGAGCGTTGCGGCATTGTGGCCTGGTATTGGTGGGAATCCTCGGCCGTCGATCAGTATCGCATCGAATCCGCGGGCCACGATTCGGGGAAGCAACTCATCCGTTTTGACGAACGACACGTCGCGCAGCCAGGCATCGGTCTCCCGTCCCTTCATCGCTCCGAAACTCCAGCAGAGCGTATCGGTCATGATGTATCCGCGTGCGTGTTCGTAGGCGGGCATCTTGTGGATCGGTCGGCCTTCGGGGAATGCGCTGTAGGGGAGGCAAAACACTTTGGCCCCTGGCGCGGCCTGTTCGATCTTGGCGAAGAACCGCTTGTCGGCGCGGAAGCGTTCGGCGTGCTTGTCGATGGCGGTTACCACACGCGGCTTGAACCAACTGTAAGGCGTCTGATCCAGGAAGGCCGCAATGAAGATGACGGCGAGGATCGGGTAGCGGAACTTCCGCATTCGCCCGGTTCGCGTCAGCAGATACCGATCGAGCCACCACAGCACCGCGAAGAGGCACAGGAAACCGACAACGATACTGATCCGGTTGTACGCGCGAATCTGGGCCATCACCAGAAGGTTGAAGACCGCACCAAGCCCGCCGATGACGGCCAGGAACAGCAAGAACACCGTCAGGGCTGCCAGAGGCCCCTCTGGCCATCTCTTGCGGTGTGGTAAGACCGCCATCACCATCAGAGACACCAGTCCGATTCCGCCCAATACTCCGAGTGACCCGGCACTCTCGCTTTCGGCGGGCCGCGTGACCGAACTGTACTGCGTGCGAATTCGCGCGAACAGTCTGAGGTTGTGGTCGTTGGTTGGGAGCAACAAGTGGGCGAGCTTCAACCCGTAGATTTCAGCCTCTTCGGGCCCCCGTTGCGTGACCGTCGTGGAGCCGTACTTCTTCTGGTGAACGTAGGTCGGATAGTGGTAGGCGATGCCGACCGCGACCACCGGTGCAACGACCAACACCGCTGACACTGCTCCACGCCAGGTGCGAAACACAACCCAGGCGTACAACCCGGCGAACGCATAGGTCGCGCACGCGAAGAATGCGTAATACGCTCCGGCTGACGCGGTCACTGTGCCAAGCACGATGTAGCCCAGCGTGAGGAGCGATAACAGTTTCAACCGACGAGAACCATCGGGCCGCGTTGGGAAGAACGGGAAGTTCCCCTTGCAAAGAGCCAGCGTCGGAATGAGCGAGAGCGGAACCACCCAGTACGCGGCGAGGAAATAGTGATACTGGTAGCGTTCCTGGTGGAACGGCAGAAACGCGTAGAGTAAACCGCCGAGGGCGGCGACCGGCAGCGAGAGCTTCAACCACCGCAGCACCCACATGGCGGTGAGAACCGTCAGCGGATAGGTGAGCAAGTTGTAGATGTTGTAAACCAACAGCAAGTCCGAAGTGAATCGACCGATCAACTTGATGATGGTGAAGTGCAAGTGGTCGATGACGGGGAAGTCATCGAGCTCCTGGACTCCCGGCCAGCCCAGGCGCTCGTTTCGCCAGTGACTCCCATGCTCGAGCATCGTCTTGACGAGAGGCAAGTAGAGCAGGGCATCGAGATCGTAGTAGAACGGAGCGTGTAGATCCTGTTCCCAGAGTCTCAGGCCGAAGAAGACGAGGATGCACGAGAGCAACATGCTGCCGGCATACCACGCCAACCGTTCCCACCATTTGTGGGGACGGTCCAGATCCGCTGGAGCAACAACTTCATGTGGTTCGGGGGAAGCGCCCGCAACAGCCGCCGATTCAGGCGAAGCTGTCGGCTGCAAGGGGACGGGCGGTTCGGGCATGCGTGGTCTCGTTTCGGCGGGAAGCCTCTATACCAATCGCGGGGCAGACTCTGCTAATCCGTCAACACGAATAGTTAGGGTAACAGGTGTCCGATGTCATCCCTTCCCGCGGATGTGGATACTTTGATTATTGGCTGTGGGTACCTCGGTCGCAGAGTTGCATCACGCTTGTTGGCGGCCGGGAGGTGTGTCTCAGCGCTGACGCGCCGGAACGCCGAGCCGCTTCGTGAGCTATCCATCGAGCCGATCACCGGCGATGTACTCGATCCTTCGAGCTTGCGAAATTTGCCAGCCGCTTCCACCGTGCTTTATGCAGTCGGCCTGGATCGTTCCGCGAAGCACTCAATGCGAGAGGTGTACGTTTCGGGGCTGTCTCACGTTCTCGATACGCTCCCGCCGTGCCAGAGGTTCATCTATGTGTCCAGCACGAGCGTCTACTCGCAGACCGATGGCGAATGGGTAGACGAACACAGCTCATGCGCGCCAACAGAGGAATCAGGCAAGGTCGTACTCGAAGCCGAGCAGCTTCTCCGCGCCAAACGCCCCGATGCGATCATTCTTCGCCTCGCGGGTCTGTACGGGCCGGATCGGTTGCTCCGCAAGCAAGCCCTTCTGAATGGCGAACCGCTTGTTGGCGACGGCGAGAAATGGCTGAATCTCGTTCATGTGGCCGATGGCGCTTCCGCGGTTCTCGCTGCTGAATTCCACAGCGCGCCCGGAGAGACATACAACATCGCGGACGGTGTTCCGGCGACGCGCAGAGAATTCTACACACTCCTCGCGAAGTTACTCGGCGCGCCTGAAGCGAAGTTCGATCACCGAGCCGAACCGGGAACTCCTCACCGACGCATCGACAGCACCAAAGCACGCTCCGCGCTCGGTTGGTCGCCCTGCTTCCCCGACTATCGCGAAGGCTTGACCTCAGCCATCAAAGAATCGACGATGTAACTTCGCGAAGATCAGGGGGCTTACGCCCCCCGCTCGCCAAGAGGTGCCTCATGTACCGACTACTTGCTGTCTGCGCTGTGCTTGCGTTCGCAACACCCACGCTGGCCGATGACAAGGACAAACCAAAGCCGAACACGCTCACCCCAAAGGAGATCGCGGAAGGCTGGGTTCTGCTCTTCGACGGAGAGACGACGTTCGGGTGGAAGATCGAGGGCGCGGCGGAGGTGAAGGATGGTGTGCTGATTCTCGGCAAAGACAAGAAGACCACCGCGCAGATCCCTGCTCACTTCGGCACTGCGTACGAGGTGAGGGTTGAATTCCAGGGGAAGGGGATTATCGCGGCTGGCCGGATCACCGGCAACTGTGATGACCCGGTCGGCGGCGAGTACTGGGGCGGGGTTGATGATGAATGGGATGGAAACAAGCGTAACGCTTCCCGTTTCGGGGGACCAGGGAAAGGAAGTTGGGGATTCAGGGAGAGAAAGCCCGACCAGCCGCCAGTGAAGTTCACAACGGACGGGAAGAATGTGATCCATGTCCGCAACGTGAAACTCCGCCCGCTCAACACGACCGACCTCTTCACCGGTAAGAACCTTGATGGCTGGAAAGTCAACGCGGTCAACCCGAAGCGGATGTCATCGGAGTTTGAAGTGACCAAAGCCGGCGAGCTGTCAGTCAAGAACGGCCCAGGTGATCTCGTGACCGAGAAAGAGTTCGATAACTTCGTGCTGCAACTCGAATGCAAGACGCTCGGTAAGGCGCTCAATAGCGGAATCTTCTTCCGCTGCATCCCCGGCCAGTATCAGAACGGCTACGAGGCTCAGATTCAGAACGCGTACAAGGAGAACGACCGCACCAAGCCCGTGGATTTCGGCACCGGCGCGATCTATCGGCGCATCGCGGCGCGCAAAGTCGTGAGTAACGATAACGAATGGTTCACGATGACTGTCGTGGCCGATGGGAAGCACTTCGCGACGTGGGTGAACGGCTACCAGACCGTGGACTGGATCGACGACCGGAAGGAAAACGAGAACCCGCGAAACGGCTACCGAGCCGCGAAGGGACCAATCTCCATCCAGGGCCACGACCCCACAACAGACTTGCTCTTCCGCAACATTCGGATTGTAGAGTTGCCTGCGGAGAAGAAATAAGAGGATTCACCGCAGAGAACGCAGAGGGGTAAGCGTCACGACGGTTGGTGGAAAATGAGTTCACTAAGCGTTAACCCGCTGGGTTTCGACGGCGGTTGTCCAACACCCAGCCAGCGATAGCCCGCTGGGTTGCTGACGACACAAAGACGCTCATCTTGGGTTTGTGGAGACGCTGTGGCTCTTGCCCAGCGTGGAGTGAGCACTTGATCAGATACTGAACAAGTGTCGATATTCCGACAGATAGATTGCCAGATTGCCAACATTGCCAACTACTGATTTTGGCAATCTGACCCCTTGGGCCAACTTCGTGAACTTTTGTACAATATACCGCTCCTCGATCTCCTCCTGGTAACAACAGATTTCAAACGTTGCGTGTGATTCTGTTGGAAGTATTGGCGGAGCGGCAGTTTGTGGTCGAAAATGGTCCGCACGATTCGGTTGTGACTGGCGCG
>JAKEEV010000925.1 GCA_022616395.1 Planctomycetia bacterium
CGGAGTTTCCCGCCGAAGACGGCCGGGGCGACCACGCCGGGCGACCCGGAGAGCATGTTCCGGACGTTGAAGTAGGCGAGGTCGTAGCTCTCCTTCTCGTCCAGCACATCACTCGAAGCAGCCAAGAGGGCTGTCGGCATCGGGGCGGCCGGGTCGAACAGCATGACCATCGGCGGGACCGTGCCCGGCGGGAGGTAATACAGGTCACTCATGGCGTAGCTGGTGACCTGGGAGAACGCGGTGTTCGGGTCGATGTCGTCGCGGAAGTAATCCTTGACGACCGACACCCCCATCATCGTCCGCGACTCCTGGTGGGAGATGCCCTCCGACTGGCTGGTCCATCGCTCGATGCGGTTGGTGATGTCCCGCTCCATGATCTCGGTCGGCATGCCGGGGTAGAGCGTCAGCACCTGCACCGCGGGCGTCTTGAACGACGGCAGGATGTCCACCGGGATCATGCTGATGGTGATCCCTCCGATTACCCCGGTGAGTAAACACACAACCACCACGAGGTAGGGGTTGAAGATCGACGTGCGGACGAGCCACCCGGCCCGGACGTTGTCGGGGGTTGCTGCCGGCGGTGTTTCGGGGGTGGTCGGCGGGTGTTCCATTCCGCTCGTCTCCTCCTGGAATCAAAACCGTGCGATAGATACCACCGCAATCAGTTGTGATCCGGGTACGAACCGTAAGCATTCACGACCCTTTCCAGGGCCGCCGGGTCGGTCCGACCGACGACGACGATGGCGTTGCGATCGAACTCGCGGAGGACCATCGCGTACTGTCCGGCGGGCGCGTGCATGATTCCGTGCTGCCGGAGGGCGTCTCGCTGGGTCGGGAACGCGGACAACGAATCTTTGGGGAGAACGAGGATGGACACCGGCACGTCACCGACCGTCCCGCTCAAGTAAGCGGCCGGCCGGCCCTCGATCTCGCTCACCCCGGCCCCGCGAACGGAGAACCCGGCATCTTTCCGCGGCGGGCAGCGAACCGGGAACGGCACTCGATCCTTCAGATAGGCTTCCACGTCGTGGTCGGAATCACTGGCGAACTGAACCGGCTCCTCGCCGGTCTGGAGCCGCTCGTGCCACTGCGCCGACACTTGCGCTAGGTCGGACCCTTTCGCGGACGTGCGGATGTAAGCGATCCCACCAACCACAAGCAACACGGCCGCGGCTGCCGCGGTCACGCCGGCGAGCCAGAACCACCGGCGCGTGGTCTTTGGTCGCTTCAGCCCGGCACCCGCGAGTACCTTCCCCCAGAGTGCGGGGTCGGCCGGTGGCTCGGCGAGTTTCTCGGTCACGAGGTCTTCGAGCCGGCTCTGCTGGTGGAACCACTCGGCGCAGGCCGGGCAGCCGGCGAGGTGTTCCTCGATCTCCAGGTGGAGCCGGGCGTCCCCCTCGGAGTCGTGGTAGAGGTGCCAGTGCTGTCGTGCTTCGACGCAGGTCATGACCCACCTCGCGTTTCCGGCCTGTCGGGGTCGCTGCTCTCGGTGCTGTGATCCCGTTCGAGGGATGCGATCCGGGCAAGATGCTCACGAACGTGATGCCGGGCGCGGGCCAGGGCGCTCATCACCGTCCCGATCGGCACCTCCAGAATCTCCGCGATCTCCCGGTACTTGAACTCGCCGACCGCGTGGAGCAGAAGAACCCCGCGCTCCAACGGTCGCAGGCCGCGCACCCCACCGGCGAGGTCTGAATCGCATCGATCAAGGACGACCTCGGGCGCGTCGAGCAGGAGTTGGTGAACGGGCAACTCGTGTGGCGGATGCCAGGCATCAGGGGCGGCAACATCATCCGGTTCACCAACTCCTGTATTCTTCCTGTGCCGGCGGTTGGCGTTCTGAATCTCGCGGTGGACGTAGGTGAATATCCAGGCGGGGAAGTTCGTCCCTTCGGCGTAGAGATCGAAATCCCGGTAGGCATTCGCGAGCGCACTTTGCAGCACGTCGGGCACTGTGTCGGGCGAATGCACCATGCGGCGGCAGTACCCCTCCAACTTCCGCTGGAGCGGCCCCAAATGTTCCAGGAAGCGCTCGGACTTGGCCGACTCCTTCACCCGGCGTACTCCTCACTTCACCCCGCCGGTCATTCACCGAGGTAATGTCACGAGCCGGATGATTTATTCCGGGTGACTGGAGAATTGTTCCGCCGATATCACTTCCAACGCGGTCGGAGTGGAAAAGAGATGAACCGCCCCGCAGGAACAGGGCGGTTGAAGGCGACAGCGATCATTTGTCTTTGCCGAGCTTGTCGATCTCCTTGAGGATGTCGACTGGCTTCGGTCGGTCGGCGAAGGTCGTCCCGCGCTTCTCGTACCGGATCACTCCCTCCTTATCGATCACGAACGTGGCTGGCCGGTTCGACCACTCGGTGTGGATGCTCATCTGGAACGCGACGCCGTAGGTGGCGCTCGTCGCGTTCACCGGGTCGGCGAGGACGGGGTAAAGGACTTCATCGGGCTTGGTGCCCACGTCCCGGAGCATGTGCCGGACGCGGTGGGACTCGTGCGGGTCGATGGCGAGGAGTTGGACGTTCCGCTTCTCGAACTCGGCGATCTTGTCGCGCAACTGCGCGAGCTGCCCGTGGCAGACCGGTCAGGTGTCGCCGTAGACGAACACCAGGACGACCGGCTTCTTGCCCTTGAAGTCGGAGAGCTTGTAGGTCTTGCCCGTTGCATCAGTCAGTTCAAACGCCGGGGCCGGTTTGCCAACCACCGCCGTGCCCATCTTGGTGAGGTCATAGCCCGCGAGTTGCTTGCGGAGCGCGGCCGGGTCGGGCTTGTCGTCCCGGTCGATGGCGAATCCGACGTGGGAGCGAACATCGCGGTTCGCATCCTTCTCCCGCATCGTCTTCAACTCGTCGGTCGGCTTCAGCTTGCCGAACATGCTCAGGGCGTCGAGGGCATAGAGCCGCACGGCCGGGGTCTTGTCTTTCAGGGCCGCTTCGAGGGCGGGTTTCGCTGCCGGGTCGGCCATCAGGCCGAGCGCCTGGGCGGCGAAGATTCGGGTTTCGGGTTCCCCCTTCGCGAGAGCTTCGGTCAAGGCCGGGACCGCCTTGTCGCCCGCCACCGCGAGCTTCTGGAACGCGGTCATCCGGGCCTTCCAGCCGGCGTCATCGAGCGGTCGCATGTACCCCTTCGGCTTCACCCAGGCTTTCTCGTAGGTGCGGATCACCTCCGCGGGATCAGTCGGCGGATCAGCAGCCGTGACCGGGATCGCAGTGCCGAAGAGCACCGCGAGAAGGAGTAGACCTCGAATTGAGACAGCCATGTGGTTCGACCTCCCTTTGAAACACGTCAGACAACTTCGGGACGACGGCAGATCGGCGCGGCCTGGCCGAGCATCTCCAGCCCGCCGAGCTGCTCGACTAGCGGTTTGCACCGCGGGCAGCGTGTGAGGTGCTGCTTCACCCGCTTCATCTCCTCGGGCGGCAACTGGCGATTCTTGATTGCCTCGGATTTCGCCATCACCTCGGAGCAGGTGATTCCGCCAAAATCGTACTCTCGCTCGCGCGTTAGCGAGCGGACGGTCCACCACCCGCCAGCTACGGCAAGCAGACCTCCAAGTACCGCGCCTGTTCCCTTCAGAAACTGGCGGCGGGTCCGGCGCGTTCGTAGTCGGCGGGCCAAACGGCCGACCTCATCGCCGGCAGCAGGCTGCCAGTCATCGGAGGGCTGTCGCTCATCGAGATGCGCGGTCATGGCGGGAGTCCCAGGCTCACATCGGAGCCGTTTTCGTTCGCGACTTCGCGGCGGGTGGATCGGATGGGCCGTCGCCATTTTGCCGGAGTCGATCCAGGTCCAGGACGATCACTCGCCGCCGCTCGATGGTGACCAGTCCTTCGGCTTGCAATTGCCCAAGAGTCAGAGTTACCGTCTCGCGGGTCACACCGATCAGACTGGCGAAGTCCTGGTGCGAGAGCGGGAACCGGATCGTGTATTGATCGCCCGTCCGCTCGCCGTGTGCCTCGACCAGTTCGACCAGAGTGCGGACCAGACGGTCGCGGCTGGGCAGAAACAGAATGTTCCGCAACCGGGTCTCGACTCGCTGTCGCCGGAGGCCAACCAGTCTCGTCACTGATAGCGCGAGGTCGCCGCGAGCTTCCAGTAAGGCGACGAAATCCTCGCGAGGAATCGCCAGCAGTTCACAATCCTCGACGGCCTCGGCGAATTCCTGGCGTGGCTGTCCATCCAGGGCCGCGAGTTCACCGAACAGCTCCCCCTCCTCGATGAATGCGAGAATCGTCTCGTGCCCGTCGCGAGTCAGGTCGTAAATCTTCACGCGCCCATGCGCCAAAACGAGAACACTTTCTCCAGCCTCGGCCGGCGCGTAAATCACGGCGTTCCGCTTGAACTTGCGCACCAGCGCGCGGCGGTTGAGCCGCTCGGCCTCGGTGTCGGAGAGCCGCTCGAACAGGTCGCACCGCTTCAAGTACCAGATCGGGCCAGCCATCCAGGATCGCCACTCAATGAGAACGATTATGCGGCCATTGTACACGGCGCACCGATGCGTGCCTCCTTTCACCAATGGCGAAACGGTGAAACCCCGGCTCTCGTGGAGCCGAGGGTCCGGTGGCATCGCGGCCGCTTCCTGCACGCGACCGCATCACCGACTTTGCTTGAGCGAGGATGGCTCGACCCAGACGTACTTCCCCTGAGTCTTTTTGACAGTTCCCTTCAACTCAACAGTCAGCCCATCGAACCGCGCCTTGAACAGTTCTGGGTAGAGTTTCTCGCCTCCCTCAACGACGTACACCACATCACCAGCTACCACTGCCATGCCCAGACTCTCCGCGTCGGTGATCGGTCGCACGCCATAGGCACACCCAGCGCACGCGGTCTTGCCGATCACGCTCACAGGGGCAGGTTGCATGGGAGCGGGCTGCGCCGCGACGAGGAATGAAGCCGGGTCCGCGTCGAACAGCCCCCGCTCCTTGGCCGAAGGGAACAGGTAGCGCTTGCCCTTATAGATCGAGGCGAACTCGGCCTTGCCGGGTACGTCTTTCTTCGCCAGCTTGGCGCAAACGACACAGTTCCCGCTATTGGCTACGTCCAGGTTCGCGTACTTCTTGGGGTCCGCGAGGAACTTCTTCTGGGCCACTTCGTCCGGGAAGAGGTAAATCCGACCTTCGTGATGAGCGGAGAAGTTCGGCGACCCCGCGACCCGCTTCCCGGCATCCTTCAGGCACACCGCACAGTCGCCCTCCAGCGCCGGGGTGTACTTGGCCGGGTCCGCGTCGAAGACCTTCTTCTCGTCGGCGCTTGGGAAGAAATACCGCACTCCGTCGTAGACGCTGACGAACTCGTTCTTGCCGGCGACCCACTTCTTTGCGTTCACCGCGCAGACGGTGCAGTAGCGATGCAGCCCGATGTCGGCCGCTTCGTACTTCTTCGGGTCGGCCTTGAAGGCGTCCCGCTCCTTGGCCGACGGGAACAGATAGGCACGGCCACCGTGGACGACTGCAAACTCCGACTTGCCGGGCATCCGCACGCCCGCGTTCACGCGACAGACCACGCAATCGCCGCCGAGCGCCGGAGCGTACTTCACCGGGTTCGCGGCGAACATCTCTTTCTCTTTGGCCGACGGGAACCGATACACCTGTCGGTCGAACGTAGCGGTGTGCTTGTCGGAGCCGGGAACCAGTTTCCCCATCTCGACCAGGCAGACGGGGCAGTTGCCTCCGAGAGCCGGTTCCGCCGCTTGTGCTGTGAGTGGGGAAACGGTCAAGATGACCGCCGTGAGGAATCGTGTCATCGACATGGGTGCCTTTCGCGTGTGGGGTTGGGAATCAAGCCGGCAGCGGTTCGCCGGCTCATCAAGCGGATGTTACGGTGGGGCGACGCGGGCATCTGTGAGCCAGTTCACACCGTCGGAGTATTGCGAGAACTTAGCGATCACCACTTGTTGCGCGGAACGAGCCACCCGTTTCGACCGGGGCCGGGATCGCGGCTGCAGTGTGGGCAGAGCACGAGGCGCACCCGGACGCGGCGGAACTCCCCGACCGCGACGCACAGGACGGACACCCACCATCCCAGTGGCGACACCCGCTCGCCGCCAGGACGAGCAACAGAACGAAGCTGGAAAATCGAAAGACCGCACGCATGGTTTGCCCTCTCATACACGAAGCCGGTGATGGTGTCGCTTTCCTAACGAACCGCGACCGCAAGGGAGCGGGAAAACCTGACCCGCTCCCTTGCGGTCGCGGCTCGTTGAAAAACCAGACACAACCTCCGGGTTCATGTCTCAGACCGATAGGAAGGTCGCTTATCTTTGCCGGTAACGACCGGCGAGCGGCGACCCGGTTGACGCGAGAGATATCGGCAGGGCGAGTCAGAGCGTCTGTGAGGTGGCTCACGATCAGAAGGGATAGGCGAGAATTGAGTTTCGGTCGCGCCGACATCAGCCCCAGAGCCGGCTCCAGCGGAACCACAACCCGACGAGCCGCTTTGTGAATGGGGTCAGTGTCGAGAACTTCCACTCGTCGGCGATCTTTCGGACCAACTCGGAACGGGTGGGATAGGCCAGGATTGTCTTCTGGACGTGCCGCAGTCGCAATCCATTCGTGATGGCCAGGCTTAAGCCCGCGATGACTTCGCCGGCGTGCCGACACACGACCGTCGCGGCAACGATCTTGTCGCTCCCCTTGCGGCAATGAATCCGCGCGAACCCGCGAGACTCACTCTCCGTTTGTGCGCGGTCGTTCAGGTTGATCGGCTGCGTGTAGGTATCGAGCGAATCTGTCATCTTCCGCAACTCGTCCCACCCGACACCCGCATGCGCGACTTCCGGGTCAGTGAAGGTGACCCAACTCATCACGCGATCACGCACGTTGAGCCGAAACGGGAGCAAGGCGTTCAGACACGCGTACTCGGCCTGAGCGTAAGCCGCGTGGGTGAACTTCAGTCCTGAGCAGATGTCTCCAGCGGCGAACACACGTGGGTTCGTCGTGCGGTGTCGCCGGTCCACCTTCACCCCGCGGTTGTCGAACTCCACTCCGGCCACTTCTAGCCCCAAACCCTCGACGTTCGGCGTGCGGCCGGTCGCGACAAGGATACGGTCCGCCGGGATCGTTGCCGTTCCACTCTTCGACTTGAGATGCACGATCAGGTTCGGGTTTCCTTCCACTCGCAGGACTTCTGTTTCAAAGCGAACGTCGATACCTTCTTCGCGGAAGACCGCGCTGAGAATGTCCGCGGCACCCGGGTCGTCTCGCGGCAGTAGGCGAGGGCCGCGCTGAACCAGTGTCACCGCGGAGCCGAGCCGGGCCATCGCCTGCGCCATCTCGCACCCGATGGGACCACCGCCGATTACGACAAGCCGCCGCGGCAACTCGGTCAGCTCGAAGAGCGTCTCGCTGGTCAGCGTGTGTTCCCGCAGTCCGGGAATGTCGGGGATAGTCGGGCGCGCGCCGGTGCAGATCACGGCTCGGCGGAAACGTACTGCCCGTCCGTCAATGTCGAGAGTGGTTGGACTGGTAAACCGGGCGGCGCCGAACAGAACATCGACCCCACGCTTTCGCATCCGTTCCGCCCCGTCGTGAACGGACATCTCCCCGCGAATCCGGCGCACCCGCTCCATGACGGCCGGGAAGTCAACGATGACTTCACCGACCCGGACGCCGAACTCGTCGGCATGTCGGGCCGTGTGTGCAACCTCCGCGGCCTTGAGAAGTGTCTTCGACGGTACGCACCCGGTCACCAGGCAGTCACCACCGAGGAAGGCACGCTCGACGAGGGCTGCCCGCGCGCCGAGCAAGGCGGCTCCGGCCGATGCGACCAGCCCCGCGGTTCCGCCGCCGATGGCAACCAGGTCGTAGCGGTCGCGGCTCGGTTCGACTGGCCAGTGTTCCGGGTGAGTGTGGTCGCGGAGCCGGCGGTTGTGCTCGTCGCCGGGGGGAAGAATCGATTCCCGCTCGCCGTGGTCCGACATTCGCTCACCTCCGGTTAACAACAGCCGGTGCCCGGATCGCAGCATGCGGAATGCGGCAGCGGGGTTATCTGTCTCGTCGTGACGGGCGCGGCACGCCCCTTCGAGAAAACCATGCGGCAATACTGAACCGTGCCGTCCGCCGCGAGCTGCTGGGCGCGATTGAGTAGGCCGCGGGCGGTGGTCAGGTCGAATCCCAGACCGGACGCGCTTCCGACCAGCTCCGCCACACCGACCGTGAGTAACTTTCGCTTGAGATCAATCGCCAGCTTCACCAGCGCGCCGGGTTCATCGTCGTAGCGGACGACGCGGAACCCGGCGTCGAGGAACAGCCGCTGGTATCCGATCACCGATCGCGCGCCCGCAACACATGTCCACGGTGCCAAGACGCGAGTGAGATCGTCGGGCAACTCGCCTTCTACCGCCATGTCCGACAGGCCGATCACCCCACCGGGCTTCAGAACACGGGCGAACTCGGCTGCCGCCGACGGTTGGTCCGCGAAGGTACTCAGCGCGCACTCGCAGACCACCGCGTCGAACGAGCCATCCGGGAACGGCAGAGCGTTCGCCGTTCCGCGCATGAACTCGATCGGAACCACTGGCTCTTCGCGCGAACGATCTCGCGCGACTGTCAGGTTCGCTTCGCTCGCATCCAGTCCCGTCGGGCACAACTCGAACTGCCGGGCCATGAGTCGCGCCGTTGTCCCGACTCCACACGCCACATCCAGCACGCGAACGTCTGGCGGCAGACCCATGCTCTGAATCAGCCGCGCCGACAGTTCGACACCGCCGGGGTGGAAGCTGTCGCCCAGCAGCAAGCGAACCCAATCCTGTTCGTAGAAGCAGGCGCAGCAGGCAGCGTCCGCTCCCGTACTCGCGTTGGCGGTCGTTGGCATGGCTTCCCTAGTGCAAAAGCACCCGCTCCCTTGCGGTCGCGGCTCGTTCATCCGCTGGAAATCCCAGCAATCCAATGAACCGCGACCGCAAGGGAGCGGGTGAAACTTCACTCGCGTGTGGGCGCGGATCACAGCCGGCCGAGCGGTCTGTTGAGTGCGTTGTACTCGCAAAACGACACCGGGGTTCCGTCGCGTGCAACGATGTGGACGCAGCACTTGTCGATCCGGTCCTGGTCGTAGGTGTAGGCGTCCATGAATGGCTTTACCCCGATGGCGAACAGGCCGTCCCAGTTCTTCCCACTTGCTCGCGCGGCTGTCACCAAGTCGAGCAGTTCATCAACCGCTCGTTCATCGAGTGCGGAGAGTGCCCCGGAGGCGAATACGCGGGCGATCAACCCGGTCAGGTCGGTGTCGCTATCGAAGGTGTCGGTCACCGCGGCGATCAGTTCGCTCGTTCCGGGTTTCGACCAGTCCCGATAGCGCGGCAAGAAACGCGACACCGGGACTAGCCCGTCCGGTCCGCGGAGCGCGACGGCCATCGCGAAGCAGTTCGGGTCTGAGCAGGGAATCGGAGTGAAGTCGTCTTCTCGGAATAGTCCCGTCTGCTCCGCGACGAGTCGAGCCACGTCCGCGACCGTCAGCCGGTCCACGCGCTGGGGATGATCGTAGCGACCGGAGTACATGGCGGGCTGGATCATCACCTTGCGAACGCTTCGCGGGCAACTCGCGGCAGCGCGGATGAACTCGCCCACTTCGTCGTCGTTCACGCCGCGAGTCAGCATCATCACCGGAACAGTGTTGATGCCGAACTCGTCACACCAATCCAGAGCGTGCTGCTTGGTTTCAAGGAGTTCGCCGCGGCCGCGGAGCAATTCGTGCGTCGTTCTCTTGAATCCGTCGAACTGGAGGTAGACAGACACGCGATCCCCGCGGGCGGCGAGTTGCTCCGCGAACGGTCGGTTTGCGAGCCGGATGCCGTTGGTGTTGATGTACACCTGCTTGACGCCCGAACTGAGGGCATGGTCAAGGATCTCGAAGAACTGCGGATGGATCGTCGGCTCGCCGCCGGAAAGTTGGATCAGGTCGGTGTCGCCCTTACCGGCCGCGAGCAGTCGGTCAAGCGTATTTGCGAACTCGGCCAGCGTGAGGAATTCGTCCTTCTGTGGCGAGGAGTCGGCGTAGCAGGTCGGGCAGGTGAGGTTACACCGCTGGGTGATCTCGATGAGCAGATTACAACTGTGGTTCGCGATCTGGTCACCGCAGTGCCGGCCAGTTCCGCAGCACGAGCTGGGCGCGGCGACCTGTGGGTTCGCGATGTGATAATGCCGCGTGTCGGAGGCGAGCAGAGCGGAGAATGGCCCGTGGTCGGGACAGGTCTTGTCCATCCAGACCTGTCCCTCGCGCTCGAACACGTCCGCGCTGATGCGGGCCAAGCACACCGGGCAAAGGCTGGTGGTCGTCTTCACCCGCTTCCCCTGCCCATAGCCTGTGGGGAACGTACTGTTGTCTGCCATCAGCAACGGGCGCATGATGCTGTCCTCGTGCTACGTCCCGGAAACCGGAAAGTATACGAGATCAAACCCATTCCCTTCGTGAGCTACCTCACGAACGAGGTGTTTGAAGTTGGTGCAGTTTTCCTTCCGCCACGAAGGTGATCCATGAACCGAGCAGGTGACTGTTGGCATTCCGTTCTTGTTCGCCCGATACGTTGCGCTTCGCCTGTCGCCAGCGACCTGTGGTATTCCACGATATTCCACGAAACGTTGTGGAAAGTCCACGAATCCAAGCGTTTTCACGCAACGAATCTTGCACCACGCAGAGCGCGCGGGTATTCTTCAAACACTGAAAAAACGTCGTCGTTTGGAGCGTTTTCGGGGGTCTTTTTGGTCTGCCTTCTCAGCGGAAGCGTGTGAGTTCGAGTCTCACCAGGCGTACTCTCGAATACCCTCTCGCCGAAGCAGAAACTGCGTACCCTGCGTGCCGGGCGCGGCTTCCGAACGAGGGTCTTGTGGAATCGTTCCACAAGACCATTCGCGGACGCCGAGTCATTCGTTGCCCCGACCGTTTCCCCTCCTCGCAATCAGCGAGCGATCACTTCGGACTCACCATCGCACCACGACATCGAACGCGGCCGTGAACACCGACGGGTTCCCCTCGAACGGCCGCGAGTCGTTGTGATCGAACCGCACTTCGGGGCGAACCCACAACCCCGGAAGCGGCTTGTAAATCACTCCGGCAGTCACTGCCGTGTAGGTGCCATCGAAGCCGGTTCGCTGGGCCTGCGGGTCGCTGAAGAACTCCAGTCGCGCGTTGCCGATCCACTTCTCGTCGAACTGGTAGTTCAGGTAGTTCACGACTCCGAACA
>JAKEEV010000926.1 GCA_022616395.1 Planctomycetia bacterium
CGTGGTGTGCATCGCCGCCATCACGACCCTCGGCTCCAACGCCAACAGCACCTTCTCCTTCGTCGGTTCCGCCATTCAGCCCCCAACCGGTAGCTGAGTTTTGCAACTGGAGAAGTCCGAACGGGAACAACACGGGCCGAGCCGCTGCGGCGGCCCGGCTCGTGCCGCGTATGGATCGCTCGAAACTCGAACCGGCGAACGACATCAGAACACCCACAAAGTCCGATTCGTCCCTCGTCCCGCGTCTCACGAAACAAGGTGACTTTCTGATGAGTAGCCCTGCTCCGACCCTTGAACCCACGACAACCCCGCCCGCGCCAGCGACAAGCGTCCCCGGGAAGGACGATTCGCTCGGCATCGACCGCGCGTTCATCATGCAGATGGCTCGAATGCCGCTGTTCGCCGTGATTTGGGTGCTCGCCGCCTTCGCCTCGCACCAAATCTGGGCCGCGATCTGGCCGACCGGCCTCAACGCCGGTCCGCTCATCGTCATCAGCTTCGGCATGGTCCTAGCCGCGTTCATCGACGGCTGGGCACTGAAAGTTCCCAACTGGATCACGCTCCCGCTCGTCCTCAGCGGTTGGGCGCTTGGGTTGTTCCACAACTTCGGTGTCGCGATTGATTCGGGCACCGGCGGGTTTGGAATGGCGCTGCTCGGCACCATGCTCGGCTTCATCTTGCTCTTCCCGATGCTCCTGATTCGAGGAGTCGGCGAGGGCGACGTGAAGATGCAGATGGGATTTGGCTCGTGGGTCGGTGCCTACTTCGGAACAGGCGCCACGACAGTGGTCGCTGGGGGCACACACGCACTGCACGGGCTGGGCGTTGTGTTCTGGTCCTTCTGCTTCGGTGCGATTGTCGGTGGGGCGTTCGGCCTCATCATCATTCTCATTCGCAGGCAGTTTGGGAAGAACGCGGGCATTGTCCGCGACATCATGACCGACCTGCAGTTGATGGCAACCGGTCAGGTGTCGGCCGCGACCAAGCGCGCCCAGGAAAGGCGCTCACGGTGGACGAAGCTCCCCTACGGCATTCCGCTGTGCGTGGGCTTCTTGCTCTACCTGGGATATGTGTTGATTCTCAATGGCTAAGGTGTGGCGCAAGAGAGACTCGAAGGCGCCCTTGCGCCGACTCTTACGCCGACCGTTGTTCGCGAAGTCTTCGCCCCGATCAGAAAATTCCGGCAACTCGCGCCGGCTCGGACACTCGGGGTGAGCTAGAGTAAATGGCAAGCTACGAAAATTCCGCACGCGCCCGAAACTGCGAAAGATTGAAGGAACCCAACCCGCTCAGCCGATTTTGAGGGCGGGGAGAAGGACCGTTACGTCACACAAGGCAGGTAACTCCGGCAAGATTCAGGCGACCGGCGAAAAAGAAACAACCCGCCGAACACGCCATCCGGAGAGTTCCCGCCAGCGAAGGGTCCAAATGGGTTCGACGTGCGAGCCTCGTTTTGTGGAGTTTCAGTCGGATTGGTATGCAACTGATGTTTGGTCCTAAAGACCACTCAGACACGAACCAAACACCAGGCACACCAATCCGACTGAAACAGCGAATTGGCTCCGGTCACATCCCGTCCCCCGTAGTGACCGGTGCCGGTGCGATCAGTCGTGTTGGCTGACGCACGGCCGAAGGCGCTAGACACGCCGAACGGCCCAAACCGGTCGTCTCATCCCCTCTGTGAGACGGACACCGCGGCTGACCGCCGCAGGCCAGTGGGCCTTGTTGTCTCCCAGGGGTGACACCCATGAAGCAGAAGAACTTAATCCTGATGGTGGTGGCGGTCGGGTGCGGCTTGGTTGCCGCGTTCCTGACCTCTCAGATGAGCGCTCGAGGGCAAGTTGAGCAAGTCGATGTGGTCGTGGCTGCCAAGGACCTGCCGGTCGGCACCATGCTCACCCGCGACCAACTGAAGGACTTGGTGAAGATCAAGAAGGTGCCCAAGGACGGCCTGCCCCCAACCTACGTCGTCAATCCAGAAGAGTTGGTCGACAAGCGGCTCTCTCGCCCCTTGCGCGCTGAAGAGACCTTCAACCCGCAAGACCTCAGCAAGGGCGGCGCGATCACGTTGCCCGAGGGGTACCACATGTACACCCTGCCGATCGGCGTGGGCCAGGCTGCTGCTGGCTTCGTCGGGCCGGGCAGCCGCGTGGATGTTCTCGCCACGCTTCGGACGGGCAACCAGACCCGCAGCTTCAAGTTGTTGGTCAACATGCTGGTCGTCGCGGTCGATACCAACACGACTTACGCCGAGAAGGGCACCTTCCCCAGCCTGACCTCCGTGTCGTTCGCGGTGAAGGACAAGCAGGCGATGTTGATCGAGTTGGCGAAATCGCGAGCTTGCACGCTGGCTCTGTTGCTGAGGAATCCGAACTCATCCGACACCGATGACAAGGATTACAAGGTCGAAGAGGTTGTCAAGATTCTCCAGGACGAGAAGGGCGGGATTGGTGCCAAACTGATCGGCGGCGATGTCAGCGAAGGTTCCAAGCCCAAGGATCCGAAGCCGGTCGAGCCAGGCGTCAACCCAGGTGTCAACCCAGGCGTCAACCCGATGGGTGGCGTGAACCCGCCGCAGTTCCCACCGGAAACGGTGAAGGTGCTGATCGCGATCCGCGACATCGACCCGAACACCATCCTCACAAAGGATCTGGTCGAGGAAGCGTTCGTGCCGAAGGAACTCCCCCGGGAGTTCGTCGTCGATGCTTACACCGACCTGATGCCAGTGCTGGGCAAGGCCCTGAAGACTGGTGTGTCGAAGGGCCAGTGGGTCACTCCGCCGATGCTTGGGTTGCAACGCACCAAAGAAGGTCCGCCGGAAGAGTGGCTTGTCCCCAAGACAGTGAACCCGGGGAACCCAGTCACCCCAACGGTGGCGAAGAAGCGGTACCTCGATGTGACGTTCCACACCGCGAACGCCACCTGGATCATCCGCTACGAGGAAGTGGCTCCGGGCAAGTGGAAGAAGATCGCTGAGCTGACCCCGGAACAGGCGGCTCAACCCGAGAGGACTCCGAAGACCGAGAAGAAGTCTGATTGATTGACGAAGTGCGATGGAAACAAGGAGCTGGGTGTTGTTGGAGTTCCGCCTTGAGGCGGTCTGAAACTGAAGAACCGGCGAATAGCCGGGACTCCAACAAACACCCGCGCCTTGCGGCAAAGCAATGACTTGATGCAGTGACCCGTTCTGACTGGGGAGACGAGTCCTCAGTCAGAACACCCCCCGACAGAAGACCCGCACGATGCGGGAGTCTGGCGGAAAACCGGCGGGGAAACCCGTCGAGACCTTTACCCCCGGCCGGACCCGGCCCCAACCGGCCGGCGGGATCAGTGCGATCGGGCGGCTTGTCCGCCCTTACAAGCGAGGAGAGGTGAAAGGATGCACCCGAAGCGCGTCGTCCTGTGGAAGTTCACATGGGCGCTGGTTCTGGCCGCCGGGGTCTACGGCTCCGTCGCCAACGCTCAGCCGCCCGACAAGGACGGAAAATATCCGCCGGTCACAATTGACAAGACCGGCGCCCTGATCGTCCCGCTCGGCGGGGTGGTCGTGTTCGACCCGAAACTCAAAGACCCACCGACGGACATCATCATCAGTCGTGAAGATGTTCTCGGAGTCAGGCTCGACCCGAAAGACCCGAAGATTCTGCTCTTGAGCGGCAAGACCGCTGGCTTGAGCCAACTGACCATCGTGCAGAAGGATCTGCCGCCTCTGAAGTTCGACGTGGTGGTGCAGCCGGACCTGGCTCTGCTCCGCAACCTGATCAAGCGGACGGTGCCGACCTCCAACGTCGATATTCAACCCGGTGTTGGGAGCACGATCATCCTGAGTGGTTACGTGACCAGCCCGCAAGACGCGGACATCATCGCTCGCCTCGCGAACAGCGCCGTTGGTGGCAGCGCGCAAAACGTGATCAACGCGATCCAGATTGGCGGCGTTCAGCAGGTTCAGATTGATGTGGTGATCGCGTCGGTAGACCGCAACCAACTGCGGGCGCGAGGATTTGACTTCGTGGCTCCTGGTGCTGGGAACAATACCTCGTTCGCCAGCCTCGTCAGCGGGTTGCTGGGTGTCCAGGGTGGAGTGGGCACTCCCACATTCAGTGGGTCGGCCAACCTGCAACTGGCGGTTCTGCCTGACAAGTTCTTCGGCGCTCTGCAGGCTCTGAGGACCGAAGGTGTGGCGAAGTTCCTCGGCGAACCGCGCGTGGTGACCCAGACCGGCCGACCGGCGTTCTTCCGGGCTGGTGGTCAGCAGGCGATTCTCAGCGGAACCTCGGGCATTACTGGTCCCGGCGTTCAGTTGGTTCCGTTCGGAACTCAGCTTGAGGTGGTTCCGATCGTGTACGGCAACGGGATGATCTTCCTGGACATCCGCCCGTCGGTGACCGCGGTCAACCAGGGTCTCGGTATCACGGTTGGTGGCGCGCTCAGCCCTGGCTTCACCGAGCAGACTGTGCAATCCACGGTGCTCCTTGAGTCGGGCCAGACGTTCGCCATCGGTGGCTTGATCCAGACCACCGTGAACGCCTCGGCGAACAAGGTGCCGCTACTGGGCGATCTGCCGTTCATCGGTCCGGGGTTCAGCTCGGTGAACTACCAGCAGCGCGAGAGTGAGTTGATCATTCTGGTCACTCCGCGGTTGGTTCACCCGCTGGATCAGTGCCAGGCTCCGAAGCGTCTTCCGGGACAGGAAACCCGCATCCCGGACGATTATGAACTATTCTTGGAGAACATTCTGGAGGCTCCTCGGGGCCAACGGAAGGTGTGGAACGGCCGGTGCTACAACGCCGCCTACAAGTGCGACCCGACTCTCGGCAAGTATCCGTGTGCGGGCAACGTCTGCACCGGGCCGAACGGAACGTGTCTCCCGGCACCGGCGTTTGGTCAGGTGGTCACCCCCAACGGCACCCACCCCGGTGTCCCGAACGGACGGATGATGACACCGCCGCCACCGCCAGGGAACGGAGCCAGCGGAATGACGCTCCCGGACGGACCACCCGCGGCACTGCCGGCAATCCCCGGCGTGCCAGGCGGAACTCAGGCGGAGCCGGTGATCGTGCCTCCGCTACCACCCTCGGGGACGCCAACGCCCCCAAGGTAAGCGAACCGCGAAACCAACGCGGACCGCTTGGCGAATGACGTGATACTTTCCCCGCCCTGGAGTACCCGGGGCGGGTTCCCTGACGATACGACCGACCCGCACGCGATACAACTGACTCGGTGGTGACATGCAACGCGTCGCGATCGTAGACCCGACGGAATCGACCCGCGAATCGCTCCGCACGCTTCTGCTCGGAGTGGACTTCGTCTGGCTCGAAGCCGAGTGCGCCCGCTACGAATACTTCTTTGAAGTCATTCAAGCCTCGATGCCCGACCTGGCCATCGTCGCCCTCGACGCGGACAAGAACAAAGCACTCCAGATGATCGGCCAGCTCTCGGTCGAACATCCCAAACTGCCCATCCTGACCATCAGCCACGACCACCAGGCTCTCCTTCAGTCGCTCCAAAAGGGAGCCAAATACTTCCTGACTCACCCGGTCGGGCTGGAAGACATGCTCGCCGCGCTTCGGCGCGCTCTGGGCGAACACGGTGGCACTGGCGGCGATATCTCGCAAGGCTCGCTGACCCGGCAGACCGGCGCTTCGTCCATGATCGCGGTGCTCGGCTCACGCGGTGGTGTCGGCACCACCACCCTTGCGGTGAACCTCGCAGCGACACTGGCAGCCGATCCGACGCACGCGGCCGCTTTGATCGACCTCGACCTGGCACTCGGCGATGCCGACATCGCGCTGGAAGTCAACGGCTTCGAGAACATCAGCATCGCGGATTTGGCGCGCAACATCGAACGGCTGGACATGAACTTCCTCCGCCGGGCGATGGCCAAGCACGAGGCGAGCGGACTGGCGATCCTGCGACACCCGCTGGAAATCGCCGAGGGCGGAGCCATCCACGAACATCACGTGGAACGCATCCTCAACCTGCTCAAGATCAGTTACACGCACCTGGTTCTGGATCTGTCGAAATCACTCTTGCCGACCGACCTCATGGCTCTGCGCATGGCCGACATGATTCTTCTGGTCGGGCAACTGGAACTGTCGAGCCTGCGAAACGTCGTGCGGCTTCTGCACTGCCTCGGCACCGAAGACACCCTGGCCGACAAGGTCCGGGTGGTCATCAATCGCCAGGGAGCGGACTCGGTCGAGGAAGGCATCAGCCTCAAGAAGGCCGAAGAAGTGGTCGGCAAGCCAATCTTCTGGCAGGTTCCCAACGACACGAAGGCCGTCATCGGCGCTCGAGTCGCGGGGCACCCGCTTGTGAAGTTCGCTCCGAAAAGCCGCGTGCAACAGAGCATCTACGGACTGGCCCAGGCGCTCTACGGCAAACCGGTCAGCGCACCAAGCGAAGGCCGCGGAAGCAAGAGCGGATGGTTCTTTGGAAAACGATAGGTCCAGAGGACAGAGATCAGAAGTCAGAGATCAGAGAACAGAAGTCAGAGAACAGAAGTCAGAGAACAGAAGGCCAAGAACGAAAACCAGAGTACAGCAGACGCAACAGGTAAAGACAACAGAGCGCAGAGCAGAGTTCTCTGATCTCTGACTTCTGATATCTGTTCTCTGACCTCTGCTAACAACGGGGATCGACAATATGAGCCGGCTTCAACAAGGGATCTCGAAGCTCAACAGCCTCAACCACCACACCAGCGGGGGAGGGAGCAGCATTTCGCGCCTCTCCAGCCCCAGCATGGGCGGCAGCACGGGCAGTGGGGGGAAGAACTTCGAGGAACTGAAGCGGCAGATTCACTCCAAGCTCGTCGAGCGGCTCGACTTCACCCGCGTTCGCGACCTGTCCAGCGACGCGATGCGACGCGACATCCGCCGAGTGATCGAGCACCTGTGCGACACCGAGAACCCGCTGCTCAACCGGATCGAACGCGAAAAACTGATTGAAGAAGTTCTCGACGAAACGCTCGGCTTCGGTCCGCTGGAGATTCTGCTCAAGGACCCGACGGTCAGCGACATCCTGGTGAACGGCCCGTTCAAGGTGTATGTCGAGCGCCGCGGAAAACTGGAGAAGGCCGACATTCGCTTCCGCGACAACGACCATCTGATGCAGATCATCGACCGCATCGTGTCGAAGGTCGGTCGGCGCGTGGATGAAACAAGCCCGATGGTTGACGCTCGCTTGCCCGATGGCTCCCGTGTCAACGCGGTGATTCCGCCGATCTCGCTCGATGGGCCAAGCCTCAGCATCCGGCGATTCGGTGCCAACCCGCTCAAACTCGAAGACCTGCTCAACTACAAGGCGTTCACGCCTGAGATGGCGATGCTCATGGAGGCGTGCATCAAGGCGCGGCTCAACGTCCTCATCAGCGGCGGTACCGGTTGCGGTAAGACGACGCTTCTCAACACGCTCTCCAGCTTCATCCCGCCAGATGAACGAGTCGTGACGATCGAGGACGCGGCCGAACTGCAACTGCAACAGGATCACGTGGTCCGACTGGAAACGCGACCGCCGAACATCGAAGGCAAGGGTCAGGTCACGACGCGCGACTGCGTCCGAAACGCCCTGCGTATGCGGCCGGAACGCATCATCGTCGGGGAAGTTCGTGGCGCTGAAGCGCTCGACATGCTCCAGGCAATGAACACCGGTCACGGCGGTTCGCTCGCGACTCTGCACGCCAACAGTCCACGCGAAGCGCTCAGCCGGTTGGAAACCATGATTATGATGGGCGGCTTCGAGTTGCCCGTGAAGGCGATGCGGCAGCAGATCAGTTCGGCCATCGACCTGATTATCCAGGCGAACCGGCTCCAGGGTGGTCCCCGAAAGATTACCCACGTCACGGAAGTGATGAACATGGAGCAGGACATCATCATCATGCAGGAAATCTTCCGGTACAAGCAGCTCGGCATCGACCAGAACGGCCGGGCGTATGGGCAGTTTGAATCGACCGGTGTTCGCCCAACGTTCATCAGCCGGCTGGAGGCCAAGGGCGTCAAGCTGCCCTCGAATATGTTCGCCGAACGCGTCCTGATGCGCGACTAGGTGGAAATGCGGAATGCGGAATGGAAGACAAGGTAGGTGCCGCGAGCCGAGCGGCACTTCGGAATGCGGGAAGACAGGAAGACAGGAAGACGGAATTTGGTTTTGGATTTGAGTTTTTATTCCGCATTCCGAATTCCGCATTCCACATTAAAGAAGACTCGCTCAACCGACAACACAGCGGGCCAAAAGGATTGGGCCTGGACATTCGTGCCACGGATGGCGGGACTCGCATACACACCGGGCGTTTCGCCCGGATGGGAACCCCGCGCCAGGTGGACTCAGATGAACCCGACGTTGCTCCCGATTATGATTGGCGGCCTTGTCATCGCCATGGTGGGGATGCTGTTCATTGCCTTGCGGCGGTCTGGCGAGGGGCGCGCCTCCGAGCGACTCGACCAGTTGGTCGGCCGCAACACGCGAAAAGACTCCTCCGCTGACCTGCTCTTGAAGCAAGCCCTTCAGGAGGTGGAGAAGCGAACACTGATGGACCGGCTGATGCCGGACATCTTCAACGTGACGAAGACCTTCGAGCAGGCCGACTGCAACATCAAACCCAGCGCTCTCTTCGGCATCTCCTTGACCCTTGGGCTGAGCGGTGCCGCGCTCAGCATCTGGCTGGTGAACATCTACGTGGCCCCGCTCGGCGCGATCCTTTGCTTCTCGCTGCCGTGGCTGTGGCTTTACAACAAACGTGCTCAGCGGCTCAAGAAGTTTGCCTCGCAACTGTCCGACGCGATGGAACTGGTCGCCCGAGCACTGCGGGCGGGTCACTCGCTGGCGGCTGGTATGCACGTGGTCGCTGAAGAAATGCCGGCGCCGATTTCGAAGGAGTTCGGGCGGGTCTACGAGGAACAGAACCTCGGTATCCCGCTGGAAGAAGCTCTCAAGCACATGTGTGACCGCGTCCCGAACCTCGACCTGCGGTTCTTCGTCACCAGCGTCGCCATTCAGCGGCAAACGGGTGGTGACTTGGCGGAAATTCTCGACCGCATCGGGCACGTGATCCGCGAGCGGTTCAAGATTCTCGGTCAGGTGAAAGCACTGACCGCGGAAGGCCGGCTCTCCGGCGTTGTGCTCATCGCCCTGCCCATCGGTCTGTTCATGCTGATGCTCTGGATGAAGCCCGACTACATCAGCCTGCTGTGGAAGGATCCGCTGGGCGTCAAGATGTCAATCGCCGCGATCGTGCTCATGCTGCTCGGCTCCTACGCCATCAAGAAGATCGTGGACATTAAAGTGTAAGTTGTCAGTAGTCATTCGTCATTGGTCATTGGTTCTTGATTCGCTGGTCTTTCCCGCGAAATCGGAAGCGGCAACCAAGGCGATTGACTAGTGACTAATGACTAATGACCAATGACTCGCATCGGGAGATAGCCGTGGAACTGTTCGCATTCTTGTCGGCTGACGAATTGACGCCGATCTTTGTGTTCGTCGCGATCATGGCCGGCACGTTCTGGCTCTTGACCGTGCTGTCCAACCGCAACAGCCAGGCGGAAGAACGTCTGGAGCGGATCGGCCGGCCGAAGTCGCTGGTCGAGATTGAAATGACGCAAGCGGAGAGCCGCGGGCGCTTCAAGGGGCTCAAGGATGCGTTTTCAAACCTCGGCGGCGTGATGGAGCCGCAGAGCGAACTTGAGAAAAACTCGCTGAAAATCAAACTCGCCAACGCGGGCTTCCGCAGCGAGAACGCGGCTCAAGTGTACCTGGGCATCCGCGTAGTTTGCCTAGTCGCATTCCTTCTCCCGGCCCTTTTCTTCTTCTTGCTCAAAGATGGGTTCACGACCAAGTCGATTGAATGGACAGTGGCTCTGGCCGGTCTCGGCTTCTACCTTCCGCAGATTGTCCTTTGGCATTTGCGGACGACCCGGCAGAAGGAGATTTTCCTCACCCTGCCGGATGCTCTGGACCTGTTGGTGGTTTGCGTCGAGTCTGGTTTGGGTCTGGACGCAGCACTGCGAAAGGTGACCGAGGAGATGAAGGGGCACGCCAAGACCATCTGCGAGGAATTCTCGCTGGCGAACCTCCAGTTGCAGATGGGTCGCCCGCGGCGCGAGGTTCTGCATGATTTGGGTGTGCGAACGGGCGTGGACGATGTCCGGAGCCTGGCCGCGATCCTGATTCAGGCCGATCGGTTCGGCTCAAGCATCGCCCAGGCTCTCCGCGTCCAGTCCGACTCGATGCGGACCCGGCGGCGGCAACTGGCGGAAGAGAAAGCGGCGAAGACAGCCGTGCAACTGATCTTCCCGCTGGTGTTGTTCATCTTCCCGGCGATCTTCGTGGTCCTGGTTGGCCCGGCGGCCATTCAGATCCAAAGGAACCTGTTGAAAGGCTAATCCGGTCGCGGGCAGGACGCCCCGCCGGTCTCAAGGAGGAGTGCGATGAACCGGATGATCCGTGCGGCCACGGTGGCCGCCCTACTGACCAGCGGGCTGGGTTCTGTCGGCTGCGTGCATACTCGCGGCGACGGCGGGGGAGCCGACCTCGGCGGCTGCTACCGCAACGCGGTCGACCCCTGTTACCCCGAACGGTATCAACACGCCGCCCGGCAAGCCGTGATTGGGCCATTCGCCCAGCAAGTCCACAACGGCTACGTGATGAACCAGACGATCTACAACTACTACTTCGAGCCAGGGACCGACAAGCTGACCCCGGCGGGCCTGGAGAAGCTCGACTCGCTCGCTCGCGTTCGCCCAGCGGCTGATCCCAAACTCTACATTCAAACCGCGCGCGACATCCTCGCGACCCCGGAGAACGCCGACAAGGTCGCCACGATGCGCGACGAGTTGAACGTCAAGCGCGCCCAGGCGATCATCAAGTACATGAACACCCAGCCGTCGCTCATCGCCACGGCTTACGAAGTGTTCGTCCACGACCCGGTCGTGCCCGGCATCAACGCCGAGTTCGCCGCCAGCGCCTACCGCGGTTCGGCTCGTGGATACGCGGGTAGCATCAGCGGCGCCGCTGGCATCGGAGCGCTCGGCACTGGTGGTGGCGGCGGGAACCTGTTCATTGCCCCAGCGCCCGCCGCCGGCGGTGGTCCTGGTGGTGCTGCTCCTGGTGGACCCGGCGGCCCTGGTGGCGGCACCACTGGAGGCGGTGGCAGCGGGTACTAATCCGCTCTCTGGGCGGGAAATGACGTGAGCTTGCAGGGTCGGGTGTGGCTTTCAAATGCCGCTCCCGGCCCTGATTTCGTGTCCTACACTTCAATCGCTACTCGCCCTGAGATACACCCATGACACTCCGACCACTCGCGCTCTTTTTGCTGTCCATTGGACTACTCCTGATGCTGGCCAACCCCGTCGCGGCCGCGGACTCCACACCGCTGTTTTCGAGCTATTGGGCCGAGTTCCTCGACCACTGGGCGGACATGTTCCAGAAACAAAATGGAATCGTCATGCTGGCCCTCGCGGTCGGGGTTGTGTGCTTGTTCATCATCACACGCGGAAAGTGGAAGAAATAGTCAATGGTCATTTGTCATTTGTCATTGATGCAGCGTGTTGGCGTCACCGAATCGACCAATGACTACTGACCATTGACAAATGACTACTCACCAACACTGAGGAAAGCCATGACGATTAGCCGGCACATGATCGCGGACTGGGAAGGCAACCCGGTGCCGGAGGCTCCGATTTCCCCGGAGTCGATGAAGGAATCCGGGCTGACGATGGGGTTTATTTGCGACATGATCCTGCGGACGATCTACGTTCGCGGGGTGATGCTTGGCCGCGACCTGGGCCAGTACATGTGTTTGCCGTTCAAGGTCATCCGCGAACCGCTTCAGTTTCTCAAAAACGAGAAACTGATTCAGGTGGATGGGGGCGACTTGGTCGGCGACGTCAGCTATCGGTTCAGCCTGACGGACCTGGGTCGGGATCGGGCGAAGGCGGCGATGGAGCAATGTGCCTACGTCGGTCCAGCTCCAGTTCCGCTGGATGACTATGTCGAGCAGTGCTACCGCCAGACCGTGACCGGCCTAACCTGCTATCCCGAAGCGCTCAAGGCACCCTTCGGCCATTTGGTGTTGAAAGAAGAAATGTTCAACGCCATCGGCCCGGCCATCGTCAGCGGTCGGAGTGTCTTTATCTACGGACCGCCTGGTAACGGGAAGACCGCGATGGCTCGGGCCATCGGCGACTTCATGAATACGGCCGGTGGGTCGATCTACGTTCCGTTCGCGTTCGTCGCGGATAACAACATCATCACGATGTTCGACCCGGCTCTGCACATCATCGACGACACGGCGGTGGAGT
This sequence comes from Planctomycetia bacterium, assembly GCA_022616395.1. Classification (GTDB taxonomy): domain Bacteria; phylum Planctomycetota; class Planctomycetia; order Gemmatales; family Gemmataceae; genus Gemmata. The sequence goes on from JAKEEV010000926.1 coordinate 12,294, forward strand.
ATAGCGAGGAGGACGCAACCGTTCGCAAGCTGCTCACGACCGGAGCCGTTGACCAGCGCTGGGTGCGCATTCGCCGACCGGTGATCGTGACGGGTGGTGAGTTGAACCTGGCGATGCTCGACCTGCGCTACAACCAGGAGTCGAAGTTCTACCAGGCTCCGATCCACTTCAAGGCCAACGGAGGCGTGTTCCTGATCGACGACTTCGGCCGACAGCTCGTCACGCCGAAGGATCTTCTCAACCGCTGGATTTTACCACTGGAAGACCGGCACGACTTCCTCACGGTCGCCAGCGGCAAGAAAATCCAGGTTCCGTTCGAGCAACTCATCATCTTCAGCACCAACCTCGACCCGAAGAGCCTCGTTGACGACGCGTTCCTTCGCCGAATTCGGCACAAGGTTGGTGTCTACGCGCCAGGGCGGGACGTGTACGAGCGAATCTTCGCCGCCAACTGCAAACGGCTGGGAATGAGCTACGATCCGTCGTCGGTGGACTACCTCTACGAGCGCTACTACACCAAGGGGCGCACCCCGCGAGCGTCCGACTGTCGCGATTTGCTGGAAACAGTCCAGTCAATTTGCCGATATAGACGGCAACCTGTGCATTTAACGCGCGACCTGATGATCGAGGCCGCCGCGAGCTTCATTGCTGAATTTACTTGAGTTAGTCATTAGTCATTAGTCATTGGTCATTGGTTCGACCCCGCGACTTGGTTGCCCTAACCGAGTGACGGCGAGAAATACGAACTAATGACAAATGACAAATGACCAACTACCAGAGGTGGCCATGGACGGCCGACGGTTCCGCAAGTGGTGCGTGTTCGGCTGTCTGGTGGTAGCTGCCACCGGATGCAACCGAAATTCCCAGCAGGGTCCATTGGGCCAAATGCCTCAGGACACACTGCCGGTGACCGGTGTGCCGATGCAAAACCACTCCAAATCACTCTGGAACAGCAGCAAACAACCCAATGTCACCGTTCCCATCGAAATGGCACCGGAAGTGTCGAAGAAGCCCCCTTCGGCCGAGACACTCGTAGCGCTGGCGGACACGCAGTTGGAAGCGGCGTTCGACGAGCGAACGGTCCCCGGTTCGCGAGAAGCACTTTTGGATAAAGCTCGACTCGGCTACCAGAAAGCGCTCAAACTGGAACCGAAGAACAAGGTGGCCCTGCTGGGCATAGCCCGGTTCTACGCGAAGGCCGGCGAGCGAGAAAAGGCAATCGAGGCCTACAAGAAGTACCTCACGAAGTTCCCCAAAGACGCGGACGTGGCTCATGAAGTCGCCATCATGTACGCCCGCTGGAAGGACTTCGCTGGTGCGGTCAGTTGGTGCGAACATGCGCTGAAACTCGATCCGGAAAACCGCGCGGTGAAGAAAACGCTCGGATTCTGTCTGGCCCGCGCCGGCAAGTGGGAAGAGGGATTCGTGGTGCTCTGCCAGATCATGCCCGAAGCTCAGGCTCGCCACAATCTCGCGGGGTTGCTCGATCACATGGGCCATCACGACGCATCCAAGATGCAGTTGCAACTGGCGGTCAAGGCAGACCCCAACTACGCGCCCGCTCGCGACTTCCTGGCCGAACTCGACAATCCCCAACCGGTCACCGACCCCAACCCGGTGCGACCCGCTGCCGGAAC
>JAKEEV010000927.1 GCA_022616395.1 Planctomycetia bacterium
AGTGATCAGTGATCGGTCATCAGTGATCGGAGGGGCAGGAGTAGGATGAGGAATAGGATTTGGAAGAAGATGAAGAGTAGGAGTCAGATGAAGAGAAGGACACAGACCAAGCGGCCTTCGGTTCTTGCTCGTTCTCGTAACTCTTGCTCTTCCTCCTCTTCCAAATCCTCCTCTGAATCCTATTCCTGCTTCTCTGATTACTGGTCACTGATAACTGATAACTGATAACTGTTCTCTGTCCTCTGTCCTCTGTCCTCTGATCTCTGATGACAACCGTAGTCGTTTTTCCCTTCGACCTCTTCGGTAGCGCTGGGACCAGCGCGGGGGCGAAGCTGTTGGGCGATGCGGTGCGCGAGATTCTCGACGACACCGAGCGCGAAACGCGGCCGTGTCGCGCGGATGTTCTTCGTGGGAATGTGAAGGTGAAGGAACTGGCGTTCGACACGATGCCTCAGGTGGCTGACTGGCGTAAATGCGGGCGGCAGGTTGCAAAGCAGGTGCTCAAGGCGGGTGAGTTCTTGCTCTGGCTTGGCGGAAACCACCTCAGCGCGCTGCCGGCGCTGGAAGAACTCGGCTCGGAAACGCTGGTGGTGCAATTTGATGCTCACCTGGATGTGTACGCCTTCCACGACACCACGACGGAGCTATCTCACGGCAATTTCCTGAAGCACTTCGACGCTCCGCGCCCGCGACTGGTGAACGTCGGCCATCGCGACCTGTTCCTCACGGAGAAGGAGATCGGCGAGACGTTCGATGTGGTGTATCCGGCGTGGAGAGTTGCAAGCGATGGAGTTCGCGTGGCAGATGAGTTGCGAGAGAAGGCAAGAAGTGCAAAGCGGGTGTGGATTGATCTGGATTGCGATGCGCTCGACCCCTCCGCGATGCCCGCGGTTGCCGAACCGCTACCGTTTGGGCTTTCGTCTTCCGTCTTTCTTGCCCTTCTGGAAGCGGTGTGGGTGGGAAATGTGGCCGGGATGTCCATCACTGAGTTCGACCCCGGCCGCGATGAGCGCGAAGCGGGGTTGAACTTGCTCGGCTGGCTTGTCGAATATGTGTTGCTCAAGGCGAGTGAACGAGGATGACTTGCGATGCGATTTCTTCCATCCTCCGCGCGGCCGAGAACGTCTGGAAGTCAGAACTAGGAATCGGAGCCGGAAGCGTCAGCGACGGGACGCTTCCGGCTCCGATTGAAACACGAAACCCGTCGCTGACGCTTCCGGCTCCGGTTCTGACACATGAGGAGATTACCCTAGGAATCGGAGCCGGAAGCGTCAGCGACGGGACGCTTCCGGCTCCGATTGAAACACGAAACCCGTCGCTGACGCTTCCGGCTCCGATTCTGACACATGAGGAGATTACCCATGCGCGGCGCGTGCATTCTGGCGGTGATGGTTGCGAGCGTCTCACTTGGAGCTGATGATGAGCGACGGTTGAAGGTACATCTGGCGCGTGGACTGCCCGCAATCGAAACCGTGACGGTGTATGAGTCGAAGAATGGAAAGAAGCAATCCGTGGGGAAACTGACCAAGTTCGATAAGCCGCTTGTGCTTCCCAACGACGGGCCGTTTGAGGTGATGGTGAAACCGAAGGATGGGATCGCGATTCGCGTGGTCGAGAAGCTCACGGTGAAGGCCGGTCAGACGCACGACCTGAAGCTCGACGAGTTGATCGGCTCAATCGAAGTGTTCGGAGATAACTTTCCGCGCGCTGAGAAGATCGTGATTACCGATGTCCGCGACCCAGGGCCGGGCGAGAAGGGACACGTTGCGATTCAGGTGGCGAAGGATTATCGCGTGGAGATGGCAGTCCCGGCGGGCACGTATGCAGTGTGGGTGGTCCCTGCCAACGGCGCGAAGGCTCAGCGCGTCGAAGATAATGTCCGCGTGCTGGCCGGGAAGAGCGTCCGCGTCGGGGATTGACTTCGTGAGCTACAATCGGAAAACAGAGACTCTTCGCTCTTCTCGTTGGGGTCTTCTCGTTGAGGTCTTCATGGATTCTATCGTGGCTGATCGGATTCGAGGCGTGTTGTTCGGTCAGGCGATCGGGGACGCGCTGGGGTTTGGAACGGAGTTCCTCTCGCGTGCTGATGTCGCGAAGCACTACCCGCTGGGGTTGCGAAGTTACGCACAGATCACTCGGTTCAAGCCCAGCGAGCAGTGGAGACCGGGCGACTGGACGGATGACACCGATCAGATGCTCTGTATCCTCGACAGTCTCCTGTCTCGCGGCACGCTGGATGTGCTCGACATCGCGGCCCGCATGCAATACTGGCTTCTCACCGATGGCTTCGGGATGGGTCGAACGGTCTACACCGTTGTTCGCGATCCGCGGTTCCTGACCGATCCTCACGCGGTCGCTCAAGCTTACTGGGAAGCAAGCGGACAGTTCGCCGCGGCCAACGGCGCGGTGATGCGAACTTCCGTGCTGGGTGTGTGGGACTACCAAAACACCGACCGGATGAAGCACAACGCCGAGCAAGCCTGCCGACTGACTCACGCCGATCCGCGCTGCATCGGATCATGTATCGCGGTGTGTCTGGCGATTCGCGAACTGCTTCTGGGCGCGAAAGACATGGCCGCTCTCACAAACTCGATGCTTGAGAAGGTGAAGCACTACCACCCGGAGATGTCTGACTACTTCGCTCGCACCGCGGAACCATCGCTTGAAGTGTTCGATCTGGATGAGGGGATGAACTCCGGCAAGGGGAACCGGATTGGTTACACGCTCAAGGCTCTTGGGTGTTCGTTCTGGGCGTTGAGACACTCGGCTTCGTTCGAGGAGGGAATTCTGGCGGTGATCCACGAGGGCGGAGACGCGGACACCAACGCGGCGATTGCCGGCTCGATGCTCGGCGCTCGGTTTGGCTTCTCAAGCATTCCCTCGGAGTGGCTCACCGGACTGATTTACCGCGGCGAACTGGAATCGCGTGCCGAGAGGCTCATTGCTGCTCTTGATAATCCGTCCCCGCCCGACTCGGGAGGATAACACTAAAGGAGTAGGCATTCGCTGGGTGCCGTTCTTCTCCGCCAAAGGCGAAGAACGGCACCCAGCGAATGCCTGGAGACCGTTTCAAAAGGTCGAAAGCCGGGTTGCCGACATTCTATAGATTGCCAGATAGCCAAGATTGCCACACACAACAGTTGGCAATCTACCATTACTAGACAGCAAAAATC
>JAKEEV010000928.1 GCA_022616395.1 Planctomycetia bacterium
CTCGCCGTTCGCCAAAATCATTCGTCCGCGGGTGGTGTCTTCTTCGCATTCAGTTGTTGCACTTCTTTCCAGATGTCGCTGTAGCCTTCCTTGTCGAACGGTGGGCAGCCGGTGGGGTACTGGCCCATCGGGTGTTGCTTCGTGCGCATCAGAGCGGTGCAGTAACTGAACGTGCGGCAGACTCGCTTGCGGTCCAACTTGCCGGTATCGAGGAGTTGCCGCACCAGATCCGGTTGCGCGAGCGTGGCTCGACCGACTCCGATAATGCTCACGCGACCGTCACGCACGTTCGCCGCGGCTGCTTGAGGAAGGAACTCTTGCAAGTAGCTGTAGCCAGTGCCGACCAGCGCGAGATCGGAGTTCGCTTTCTGAATTGCTTCGGTTGCCTTGAAGTGCCGGTCCACGCCAACCAGCGGATGTTCGGGTGATTCATAGCCGTCCAGCGGCGGGTACTCGAATGGTCGGCCGTAGTGAGGCTGAGCGTACGGATTACCCATCGTGGCATTCACGAGTGTCACGCCAAGCCTTCGCATCTCCGCGATCCAGCGCAGCGGTTCCGTCAAGTCCACCGCGAACGGATCACTTATCGACATGCCCCAGCCGTTCGCCAGTGGGAGTGTGTAGGCATCAGGAGCGCCATCGTCGTTCGCGGACTTGTGAAACGGGATGCCATCGTACACATTCATTCGCGTTGCGATGACGATGTGCGAGGGCAACGCGGCCCGCAAAGCCTGAATCGTCTCGCGTGCGAATCGCGTGCGGTTCTCGAAACTTCCTCCGTAAAGGCCGGGCCGGTTTCTCGCTCCGAGAAGTTCATTCAGTAAGTAACGGTGGCACTGCTTCACATCGACGAAGTCGAAGCCGACTTCGACCGCGAGTTTCGCCGCTTTGATGTAGTCATCCACCAAGCGCTTCAACTCATCATCCGAGATCAGCGGATACTCTGGCGAAACAGTCGCGCCGGTGGCTTTATCAACGACCGTGCGCGGATCGAGAATCGGGTCGTGAGTCGCGATGATTGGCCGCGGATGGCTGTATCGGCCGGAGTGAGTCAGTTGAAGGCCGAAGAGCAGGTCGGAATCGCTACCGTTGGCGTCGCGATGGGCCGCGCGGCAATCCGTGACGATCTTCGCGAACGCGCCCTTCGTGGATTCGTTCAACACGATCTGTCGCGGGTTGGCGCGGGCGTTCATATTCACCGCGCAGGCTTCACCCCAGATGATTTTCGATCCGCCGGCCCCGAATCGCACATAGCGCCGAAACGTGAGTTCACCGGGCGCGCCGTCGAGTTCGCCATCGCAGCCTTCCATCGGGTGAATGCACCACCGATTCCCCGCGACACGCGAACCGATAGCGATGGGCGCAAACAGCGGAGACAGATCGTCGGTGAATCGCAGGTCGATCCCCAGGCGAGTATTCTCCGCCTCGATTTCGGCCACCGACTTGTACTTGAAGAACTTCGACATGGAATCATCCACAAGAAGAATGGCCACAAAAAAGCACAAAAGGCACAAAAGAAAACCAAGACAGAAGTCGAAAGCAGGATGAACCACAGAGACAGAACACAGAGACAAGACACAAAGACAGCGAGTAAAGAACTCAATCTTCTTTCTATCTCTGTGTTGGTTTTCTCTTCTCTGTGTTCTCTGTGTCTCTGTGGTTCATTCCTCTTCTCTTCTTTTGTGCCTCTTGTGCTTTTTTGTGGCCATTATGTCTTTTCTTGTTCTCGCTCAGGGGGTTCGCGGAACAGCGCCAGGAACACCAACAGTGCCGTGACGTAACCCACCAGAGGCACGATCCAGACCGCGAACCAGTCGGTGACTCCGCTTGCGCGGTTGAGTTCGACCACCTGACTCGCCAGATAGTTGCCCGCGAGTACCGCCGGGCCACTGCCGAGGAACGTCACCAGCGATTGTGCCCCAGCGCGCAAATGCTGAGGAGCTTCGCGATCCACGAAGTACGCGCCCAACATGCTGTAGAACGCATATCCCCAGCCGTGCATGGGCAGAGCCACCGCGACAATTCCCGGCACGTTCGCGGAGTATAACAGCGCGTTGCGCAGCATTAAACCGGTCAGCCCCAAGAGCATCAGTTGCTTCAGTCCGAGCCGTCGGAGCAACCACGGCGTCGCGGCCATGCAGCCGATCTCGCACCACTGGGCCAGCGTCATGATGACTTCAGGAGCGAGCCGCCCGGCGCGGCCGAGGTCGAGTTTCACTCCCAGGTCATTCAGGTATGGCGAGACGAACAGGCTGTAGAACTGGTTCATCATGTTACACACAAACAGCACGCCCGCGAAGACAACGAACGAGCGGTCGCGGAACATCTTGATCGCCGGCAGGCCGATCACTTCCTTGATGGGTCGGCCGTAGCCTTTCGGCGGAGTGTGCGGGAGTGCCAGCGCGAACGCGGCCAGCACCGCGGAAGTGATCGCCGCCAGGTAAAGTGGCTGCGGGGAAATTGGATTGAGCGCCCAGCCCACCACTACACCGGCAACGATCCACCCGAACGTACCCACGAGGCGCACGTACCAGAACGTGCCATCGCCCCCGGCCGCGGGGAGATTGCGAAACGAAATGACGGTGGTGAGGGTGAGCGTGATTTGCGTACCCAGCGCGTAGCCGAGTACGAGTACGAAGAGCGGCCCAACGCGGTCGGCCTGGTCGATGCCGTCGGAAGTCTCGCACCAGCGACCGGCCGCGCCCAGGAGCACGGCCATCAGGGTGTGGGTTACCGCGATGACTTTCTCCATCGCGAACCAGCGATCCGCGAGTAGCCCAACGATGAGTGGGGACACGACCGCGCCGATGGCGAAGGTCATGTAGATGTAGCCGACCTGTGTGGGCGAGAATGCAAGCCCGCCCTCGCTTACCGGAGTCTGAAGGTAGCGGGTGAGCGGCACGATCATCGCGCTCAGCCCGAAGTATTGCAGGAACATCATCGCGGCCAGTCGTCCCGGCACCGACCAGCCAGTTGTTCCACCCGCGTCTGTCACAGCCTCCTCCAAACAGCCCGCGTCTCCACGACTGTGACCTTATACGAGTGCGGAAAGGAACTCCAAACGCTTTTCGCTTCTCCCGAACATCAGCCGACCGTTCCGACAGAACAGATTCCGCGCTGGGAACTCCGACACATCGTCCGGGGAGTGTGAAGTTCTCGCGAGTTCACACGCCAGACTCTTCCCGATTCGTATGCAGGCCGTTGGACTCGGGCCGGCAACCGGGTATAGTACAGTGCCGTTTACGCTGGCGGCGATTTAGACGAACCCACTTGAGAACTTCCCGCGTTGTCCAGCCGCCGGTGCTTCATGCCTTCTAACGACTTCAATTTCGATTTCGATAGGCCGCTCCCCCAAGCCAAGCCGGTCGCGCCTCCTTCCAACAACTCCTCCGAGCCGCAAGGCCAATGGGAAGTGGTGGACAATGAGGAAGTGATCGAAGCGATACCGGTCGTGGAACCGGAAGACGTGTGGTGTCGGCGATGCGGCGAGAATTCCGTCCCGGTCGAAGGGCGCTGCCCGTGGTGCGATGCGTGGCTGGTCGGAAAGCCCCCTCGTCGGCAGCGCGTCTACTCGCTCGATGACGATGACGAGGACGATGAGGAGCAACGATACGATGACGAGGAAAGGCACAGGGATGTCGAGTACGCGATTCCGGTTCGCCGGCCGTATCTGATTCCGCCGGCTGTGATCGTCAGCGTCTCGTATGCGGCGCTGCTTCTTGTATCGGTCGGGTTTCTGTTTGTGGCGCTCACACGCGGCCTGGCGACCGAGGATGATGTTTATGCCGCAACGGCGGTCGTCGAACTGATCGACACGTTCCTGACGTTTGCCGCGCTTGCTCTGGTCTGGCGGGCAGCGAAGCAGCGCTTGCCCGAAGGGACGCTGGCGATTACCTGGGTCGCGGCGTTTCCGGTACTGCTTGCCCTGCTCTGTTTGAACATCCTCTACATCACGGTCCTTCGCGAACTCTTCCAGCCGATTGGCGCTCCGCAACCCGAGCGGATGAAGATCACGTTCTTCATCGTGCTCATTATTTGCGTGCAGCCGGCCATCGTGGAGGAAGTGTTCTTCCGTCAGATGACGCTCGGAGTATTCCGGCGGTCGATGAACCTGCATCTGGCGGTGTGGCTGACGGCCGGGATGTTCGCATTCGCGCACCTGTTTAACCCGCTGGGCATGCCGTACCTGTTTTTGGTCGGCGGGGTGCTCGGTTACGCTCGCGTCTATGGCGGGCTTCCGCTGGCAATGATCATGCACTTCCTCCATAACTTCGCCGTGGTTGCCTACGAAGCGTGGAAGTGACGTTTGGCGAACCCCGCCTGCTACAATCCCTTCATGTCTTCTCTTCACAAGCCCGAACTTCTGGCTCCAGCCGGTGACTGGGAGGCGATGCGCGCCGCGGTCGCCAACGGTGCCGATGCGGTCTATTTCGGGCTGTCGAACTTCAATGCTCGCGCTCGAGCCACAAACTTCACGGTCGAAGAGTTGCCTGGCGTGATGAAGTTCCTGCACGCGCGGAATGTTCGCGGGTTCGTCACGCTGAACACACTCATCTTCTCGGATGAATTGCCGGAGGTCGTCGCGTTCGTGAAGGCAGTCGCCACAGCCGGCGCGGACGCGGTGATCGTGCAAGACCTCGGACTGGTGCGGCTCATCAAGCGAATCGCCCCCACTCTACCGGTTCACGCCAGCACGCAAATGACGCTCACGGAACCGCGTGGGATCGACTTCGTGACGAAGCTCGGCGTTGAGCGCGTCGTGCTGGCACGCGAACTGTCGCTTGCGGACATTCAAAAGGTCACCGCGAACACTTCGACTCCCGTGGAGGTGTTCGTTCATGGTGCCCTGTGCGTTGCTTATAGCGGACAGTGCCTGACAAGCGAAGCGCTCGGTGGACGCAGTGCCAATCGCGGGCAGTGCGCTCAGGCGTGTCGATTGCCTTACGAGATGATCGTGGACGGCACGCCGCGCGATCTGGGCGACCGCGCATATCTGCTCAGTCCGCAAGACCTGGCCGCGTTCGATCTCGTTGATCCGCTGATCGACGCCGGAGTGATTTCGTTCAAGATCGAAGGCCGACTCAAGGGCGGGCCATACGTCGCCGCGACCACGCAGACTTACCGCAAGGCCATCGACGCCAAGCTCGAAGCACGCGACTTCACTCTTCCGCGACGCGAACAACTCGACCTGGCCCAAACCTTCAGCCGCGGACTGACACCGGGCTTTCTGGAGGGCGTGAACCATCAGAAGTTGGTTCGCGGGCGATTCCCGAAGAGCCGCGGAATTCGGTTGGGGAAGGTGGTTGGGTTCGCGAAGGGCGTTCGCATCGAACTGGCCGAGGAGTTCGACGATCTGGTGAAACCGGGCGATGGCGTTCTCTTCGACATCGGCAAACCGGAAGAGAAAGAACCGGGCAGCCGCGTGTGGAGAGTGAACAGGTTAGTCGCGACTTCTCCCACTGTCGAACTTCACTTCGAGGTCGGCGCGATTGACTTCTCGCAAGTTCCCGTCGGCTGCGACGTGTACAAGACTGACGATCCGGCACTGCGAAAGCGACTCGAGCAGAGCTACGCGCAGGACAAACTCGCGCGCCGCGTGCTTCTGAGCGGTCGCGTGTCCGGCGCTGTTGGCAGTTCGCTGACGCTGACGCTTTCCGATGGCAAGCATTCCGCATCCGCGATCTGGCCCGGTCCGCTGGAACTCGCGCGGAAGCGACCAACCAGCGCGGAAGAGATCCGCGAACAATTCGCCCGACTCGGAGAAACGCCATTCGAGCTTGGCGAAGTCGCAATTGACCTTCCCGCAGGGGTGATAGTTCCGCGAAGCGTGCTCAACGACCTCCGCCGTCAAGCCGCGCGCGAACTGGCCGAGCGCCGGATCGAAGTACGCAAGCACGCGATTGCGGAGAGCGATGCGCTGCAGACGATGCGAAGCGAATTTGTGAGCGTCGAGGCGCCAGCCCGACGGTGCGCCCACCATAACCGGCGGGCTGTCGCCGCGACGCGCACGGTACGCGTTCGC
>JAKEEV010000929.1 GCA_022616395.1 Planctomycetia bacterium
ATTCGCTTAACCTCATGCGGATCGCTCTGGAACTGGCAACTCGCAACCGTGCGTATGAAGACATCGCGATCAAGTTCTTCGAGCACTTTTTAAGCATCGCGAAGGCAATGACCGACATGGCCGGCAAGGGCATCGGCCTGTGGGATGATGATGATGGCTTCTACTACGACGAGTTAACGCTCCCCGATGGCCACGTGGAACGGCTGAAGGTGCGGTCGATGGTCGGGCTGATTCCGCTTTTCGCGGTGGAAGTGCTGGAACCGGAACTTTTGGCGAAGATGCCCGCGTTCGCAGCTCGACTGCGCTGGGTGCTGGACAATCGAGCTGATTTGGCCGGACTTGTCTCGCGCTGGTTCGAGCCGGGTCGCGGAGAACGCCGACTGCTCTCGTTACTGCGCGGGCATCGTATCAAGAAACTGCTCGCGCGTGTGCTGGACGAGAACGAGTTCCTCAGTCCGTTCGGCGTTCGCGGACTGTCCCTGTTCCATCGCGAGCATCCTTACAAGTTCCGCATGGACGGACACACGCTGAGTGTGGGCTATGTACCGGGCGATTCGGACTCCGGCATGTTCGGCGGCAACTCGAACTGGCGCGGGCCGGTCTGGTTCCCTGTGAACTTCCTCCTGATCGAGAGCTTGCAGAAGTTCCATCACTACTACGGCAACGACTTCCTGATCGAGTTCCCAGCGCGCAGCGGACAGAAGGTAACGATCCTGGACGCGACCATTGAACTGACGCGCCGACTGACGCGCCTGTTCCTTCGAGATGCGACCGGCCGCCGGCCGTGTTTCGGAAAGTACGAGAAGCTCCAGACCGACCCGCACTTCCGCGACTACTTACTCTTCCATGAATTCTTTCACGGAGACACCGGCACCGGGCTAGGCGCGAGCCATCAGACAGGTTGGACGGCGCTTGTGGCGAAGATGCTCAGCCCGCGTCGCGGCGAACGGCTCTACGACCCGCGAGCCGCCGCTTCCGCGCAAGTGCAACCGGTCGCGGGTGGTTCGGGTGTCTCGGTCGGCAAACCCGCACGGCCGGCGTAGAAAGTAGTAGGCATTCGCTGGGTGCCGTTCTTGAAAGAAGGCACCCAGCGAATGCCTACTACTTTGACTCGACTAGAAACTCCGCGTCGGGCCTCTATGATAAGTGAGTGCGGGCGTTCGCGTACCGCACGGGCGCCTGTAGCTCAGTCGGTAGAGCAAGCGGCTTTTAACCGCTTGGTCGTGGGTTCGATTCCCACCGGGCGCACTGTCAATTCTTCCCGAAAACGGCTTCTCCCCACTTACCGCCAGACTATTTCCCCGCTTTCTGGCGGTTCAGGTGTTCGATTGCGGAGAACACTTCCTCGTGAGGTTCGTCGTAAAACTTCGTCACCCCGGCGAGGATCGTATCGCGAATATCATACGAACCGATCGCGCTGATGTAGAACTCCACATCGTCCACATCACACCCATAGCGCTGACAGATCGCGAACACGCTCTCGTCGTGTCGGTCCTCGTCGTAATGAATGTTGATGTCGCGGATGATACACGCCAGATACGGAATGCGATCCAGGTATGTTTGCGCGATCGGACCGAAGCGCGGAGCCGAGACTGCGTCGGGATAGTTGCGCTCTTTCCGCAGCGCGCGGACGTTCTGAAGGTCGTCCCGCGCCTCCGCGTCATCCGGCGTGAGTCGGGCAAGTTCTGCGCAAGCTTGCTCAAGCCAGTAGAGCGCGCTGATTTTCGGGAACTCCGGGAACTTCGGGTCATCGACGCGAGCGATGAGGTAACGCAAATCGAGACGCACGCCGGTGTAGAACTGCGGAGTCAGTTCCGCTTTGCCGATGCCTTCCAGCGCGCGAGCCACATCCACCATCGCGGCACCGACCAGATGCGGCCACGCCGAAAGCGTGCTGTTGGTTGCTCGAGCGCGAATCATGAGCAGTTCGACTTCATACGGGGGCTTACCAATCGCGCGGTAGTAGCCCGCGAACAGGTGCGCCCATTCCCGCATCGCGATTCCGTGAGCGAGCAACTCCGCGTCGTCGGTGTCTTGCGGTTGCTCGGCTTCGAGCGTGACGGCAATGTCGAGCGCTAACTCAAAGGCCGTTTGCAACACCTCTTCGACTGGCGCGCCTGCGTGTTTCCCATCCGGAAGCGCATGCAGCGTGAGGATCAGTTCACCCACGATGGTGACGCGGGTGTTCGTGTCTCCCTCCTGGATCAGTTGATGCAGGCGCGACGAATCGCCAGACGCCAACAGCGACACAATTCCTGCGCGGATGGACGCGAGTAACTCCGGCTTGCGACTCTTGGCCGCGGTCGGCGACTTGGCGAGAGTCTCGGAGAGCGTCTTAAGATCACCGCCCTTGCGGAGATACTCGAAGAGAGCTGTGTTGACGCTGAGTTCGTAAAGTTCGTTGATGAGTGCATTCATGCCCCTCATCCTGTCGGAAAGGGTTCGTGCTGTCAACGAGTCGAAACTGAATTAACTCCTCATGGCCTCATACTCTTTGAGCCTTCACGCCGGGCTTAGGGAAGTGGAGCTTGGCGTGCAACCAAGAGGAGAACGGTTGGCAGAATCAATAGCAGGAGCCAGCCGCCGATTGCTACGAACACCGCCGGTGTGGTTCGATTGATGTAACCCATGTCTGCCGGGCCGATGTAGTTGCCCAGAGCTTCGGGGAACCAGATGAACGGCAGCGGAAATGCGATTGCCAGCGCGCAGTAAATGAGCATCTCACCCTGACGAGCGATGAGGATCGCCGCGATCAGAAAGCCGACCGCGACAACCAGAGATGCGATCCGGCTCAGTACCATCTCGCGATCCCAAATCACCAGTGCCGAGATCAGGCAGATTTTAACTGCAACAGATCCCATCGGTTGCCATACAAGTCCTCGAAGACGGCCACTGTGCCGTAGGCTTCAGTTCGCGGCTCTTCGGTGAACTTCACTCCGCGCGAACGCAACTCGCGATAGTCTCGCCAAAAGTCATCCGTGTGGAGGAACAAGAACACGCGACCGCCGGCTTGATGGCCGATGCGTTCCATCTGCTCGGTCGTTGCGGCCTTCGCGAGGAGTAGCGCGGTCCCAGCGCGTCCTGGCGGAGCGACCAGAACCCAGCGTTTTCCGTCGCTCACCGGCGTGTCTTCGATCAACACGAACTGCAAGCAGCGAGTGAAGTACGCGATTGCTTCATCGTAATCGCGAATCAGAAGAGTGACGTAACCTATCGTTCGACTCATGACAGCACTTCTGTCTTGTCAACTGCCCGGTTGAGTCGGAGCGGTGTTCTGCTTGGGTTGCTCGGCCACTGTGAGCAGAGCGCGGAAGTCTGGTCCGTAATAGCCAATCACTTCAGAGAGTGGCTGACCGAATACCTTGCGGTTCACGTCGGGATCGGCCAGCCACGCGAGTAAACGCAGGTCTGCGTCGCTAGTTTTCCCAGTGATCGCGCGGATGAACAGATGGGGAAGCAGTTCGTGCATCAACTTCCTCTCCGCCCTGCCGAACGATTGTGCGACATTGATTCTGGCAAGCTATTATACCCCGCCGGTGAGCGGCTTCGGCTCGGTTGCATCTCTCCGGAGACGCGCGACGAACAGAGATAGCTCGCGCCAGATTGCCCGGTAGAACTCGCGGCGAGTTGCGCCGATGGCCTTCAATCCGGGAGCATGATTCACCCACAGCATTGTAGCCGCGGCCACTCCGAGCAACTTGAACCGACCGGCCCACAACCGCCCGAACGTCGCGCCTCCCGTACGAGCTTGCCTCGCGAGACGGTCGCGATGGAACGATACGTGGCCGATCTCATCGCGCAGGATCAACCGACACATGGAACGCAGAGCGGGGTCTTGCGCGTGCCTCAAGAGCAATCGGTAGTAAACGGTGCTGACAATCTCAGTCAGCAGGAGGACCGTGAGTTCAAACCGCACTCCAAACCACTTTCGCGTGAAACAGAACGCGGTGAAACTCCAGTGGCTGCTGATGCAGTGCCCGCCGAAGCGAGCGACAGTCTCTCCGAGCAACCGGGCGTGTTCCCGCTCCTCGGCGAACCACAAATCCACCAGTTCGCGCGTCCCTTCTCCATCCGAGAGGAACCGCTCGCGGTTTCGCGCGATCAAGTAAGCAGGCCCACCGCCATCACCTAACTGAAACTGTTCCAGCGACCTCACCAGAGGAGCGATGACCTCGGCGGAAAGCGTGATCGGAGCATTCCAGTCTGGTTCGGCTCGATTCTCGCGGTTGGACTGGAAATGTGCGCGCCAGCGCGCTGAATCGAGCGGAGGATCGAGAACCTCCAGATCGTTTGTCGCTGGAACTGGTGGGGCGTCCGCCGCTGCGATTGGCCTTCTCACCGAGAACGAGACGAGTCCGGCCGCGACCAGAATCGAGCCGGAGATGAAGCCCGCGGCTCCAGCCGTGACATCGAGCGGATGGCTGGATGCGAGGAACAGGAAGCTGATCGCCATGCCGCTTGCGCCCGCGACGAACGTGAGCGAGGTCAGAGCGCCAACCGGCACTCTCGCGGGAAGAAGTCTTGCAACGATGTGCATACGAAATCCCCTGAGG
>JAKEEV010000930.1 GCA_022616395.1 Planctomycetia bacterium
CCGGCGAACCGGTGACATGAGTTGCCAGTTCGCCAAGATCCAGTTCATGAATTCAGATAGCCCCTTGACAGGATGGGAGCGCTGCGGCTAGCATTTCATCGTTTTAATAATTTCCGCCACTCACCACCTGGGGCGGACATTGTGCGCAAGACTCAACTCATCCTTCTGTTCATCGTGGGCGCTGGCGTTGCCGCTGTTGCTGGCACTGTCGCTGCTGATCGGTGGTCTTCTTGGTTTGGCCCGCAATCTGTCCCCCCCCCCCCCGTTGCGCAGCCTGACCTCGTGATCGACCCGCAATACCTCGACTTCGGCGAAGTCTGGGAAACGGACGAGTTCGAGTGGTCGCTGCCTATCCAGAATCAGTCCCACGCTCCCATTCGCATCGCACGCTGGATCAACTCGTGCGGGTGCCTGAGCATCGAACCGGCGGCGCTCGATCTGCGCCCTGGTGAGACGGCAACGGTCAAAATCCGGCTCGACCTGACGGCGAAACTCCATTTGAACCCCGATACCGTTCAACCGGTGGTCGTGGGCATCGACGCTGTGCTCGGTGATGGTTCGCGCGGGCCAACGTGGGTAATCCGTGGAAAGGTCAAGACCCTCCTGAGCAGCAATCCTGATTTGATATTCAAGCAGATGCCGGATGTGGCTCAACCTTACCCGGCGAAGCAGTTGAGTTTGGACTTGGTTCAATCGGCTACCAACCTGACGGTTGAATCCGATTCACCACACATCACCGCGTTTATTCAACCGGGGAACGGACAACCACAGGCTCGTGTGCCAATCGAACTACGGTTCGCTCACTCGATTCCTCTTGGCGATCACAAGTTCAGTTTGACGGTGCGAGGGGAGTTCGGCTCGCCTCGATGCGCATTCTCCAAGCGTCTCAACGGCATCCTCTCTGTCGTCCCCGACGTTCAGCCCGAACCGGGCGCGGTTGTGTTTCCCGCGAGGCGTCTGGGTGAGGAAGCTGAGGATGTGATCGCCCTGAAGTCTCTCACCGGAGCCACATTCCGAATTGAATCGGTCACCGCCGAAGGGGATGGGCTTTCGGCGACCTTGACGAAGGCGGAGCCGCAGATCACCATTCGGCAACGTTCAGCCAAACTCGGGCAACATGTGGCTCATGTGAAAGTCGTTGCCACATCTGGCGGACGTGTCTACCAACTGACGATTCCAGTGACCAGTCTCTGGATTCAACCGGAGCCGTAGGAGGCGCTCATGTGTTCAATGCGAAGATGGGCTGTCGCGGCAGTTCTGTTGTTCCTGACACATCTCATGCTCGTCAGCGCGACTGCGGCGGACGAGGTGACGGTCGAGCGCATCGCCCAGACGTGGGCCGAACGTGAGAAACGAGTTCCAACATGCCGGTTTCGCTGGACCCAGATCGAAACCCACCCCAAAGGCTCATCCCTTTATGCCATCCATGCGGCGAGGGGTGAGGCAGTCCCGACCACAGACTTAACAATCCACGCAACCTGCACGATGACGCTTGACCATGAGAAGATCCGTTTCGAATACAACGGTCAGACGTGGAGCGTCACCGACCGCACACTGAAACCATTTGTCGATGTCTCCACGTTTGATGGAACTCGATCTGCATCAACAACCCTTCAGTCGACTGTCGTCGATCATCCTGAGGTTCTCATCAAGAACGCATCGACAACTCCCCCCGCAATGCGCCTTCCGGTCTTTCTCCCGATCTGGATGACAGTTCGCGGTTCTTTGATGAAAAAGGAGATTCCAATCGAACAGTTCCAGTTGTCGGGTCGAAAACTGACGATCAAGAATCGCCTGTGTCATGAATTGACTCGCAAGATTTCCACAAATACTCGAGAGCAGGTATTCGTCGATCCTGGACGTGATAATCAGGTCACTCAGTATCGTTATTATCACCAAGAGAAGCCAGATATGCGGTTGGATATCGCCTACAAGACAGACTCCAAGTTGGGTTGGATTCCTGAGAGTTGGGAATGTGTTGTGTGCGAGTCAACTGGCGCAATCATGACCAGTAAGCGATGTACCCTGACGGAGTTTGTTGCGAACTTGGAGGTATCCGCCTCAGATTTCGAGCCAGTTTGCCCGATCGGAGCACGTGTTGTTGATCTCACCTCAGGCAAAGAAATCCATCACGCCATTTTGCTGGATGGGTCGAAGGGGCGAGGAATCGAGTATGTCCCTGGGAGCGAAGCAGTCAGTTACGACGAGTTGATAGCCCAACCACCAGAGCGCTCACAGTTGACGAAGGTGATGGTTTGGCTCGTTCCAGTCGTTGTCGGAGTCCTCCTACTCACTGTCGGGGGACTTGTGTGGAGAGCCCATCGGCGGGAACCGATCCCGCCTTCTGGGTGACTCAAAATCGAATGGAGTTCGTCCCAGTTTCTCCTTCGTGTGAGTCGGCTCCTGTTCAAGTTTGTCGTCGGGAAAGTGTTCTTGTGTGCTTGCAACATCTCCTCGGAGGACCATCGATGTCGCAGATTTACTGGAAATTGCCCGGGACTCTGACCATTCTGGTCGTGGCTGTCGTGTTGGCATCTCCGCTCAAGGCGGACCCAGTACCCTGCACCGATCTGTGCAAACTGACATCAGTCGGCCTTCAATGTTCGCCCAAGTATCCCTACGTCTATGACCTCCCCGATTGTACACCCTGCTTTGAGAGCAAGGGCAAGATCTGTCAGGAACCTGGTATGCCCGGGACTATCTGCGACAAGGACACAGTGAAGAACGGATACACGATTTATTGGGAGAAGGGCAAAGATGGAGTTGAGGCTTGTCCTGATGCATGTCTGAACAAAGGCGTGTTGCAGGTCGAAGGATTCCCAACGACTCAAAAGGTAAAGGAGCAGAAGAAGGATATCACTCGGTGGATTTGTAAGCCGAAGTGAGCAGTTCAGTCGATTGACAAGTGCGAGAGAGATATTGTATGCCTCAATCGACGCCTCTCATTGGGGCGTCGATCATTGTGGGCAAGGCAAATGTAATCCTCACTGGGATCACCATCATGACACGATCACCTACTCGTGCGGGCTACACGCTGGTCGAGGTTCTCGTTGTCATCGCGATCATTGCCATTCTTGCCGGGTTGCTTATCCCGGCCGTCCAGAAAGTGCGGGCTTCGGCAGCTCGATTGCGCTGTCAGAACAACCTGAAACAACTTGGGCTGGCTCTCCACAACTACCACACAGCCAGCGAGAAACTCCCCGCTGGGCTGAGCCTCACGGCTGACGGAGGCAAGTATCCGTACCTCGGATGGCTTGCCCCAGTGCTACCCTACATCGAGCAAGACCCGCTCTGGCAACAGGTCCACAGCGCGTTTGCGACTGATCCCAACCCCACGAGCTTCTACGGACACGAGCCACACGAGCAATTATTGGCGACCCCGGTGCGCGTATTCAACTGCCCAGCCGACTCACGGTTACCCGGTCCGCTTCAGGCATTTGGCCGCGAGCGTGCATTTACTTCCTACCTCGGTGTCCAGGGGATTGACCAAAACCAGCGAGATGGCGTGCTGTATCCAGACTCGCGCGTGCGACTGACGGACATTACCGACGGCACAAGCGGAACGCTCCTTATCGGAGAACGTCCGCCGTCTGCGGACTTTCGGTATGGGTGGTGGTACCGAGGGTGGGGACAGAATAAGGAAGGCTCAGCCGAGATGCTGTTGGGTGTCCGTGAACTGAACACATCCCAACCTTCTTGCCCATTCGGAGAGTCCAAGTTTTCCGCCGGTCGCTTTGACAACCAATGCGACATGTTTCACTTCTGGAGTCCGCATACTGGCGGGGCGAACTTCGCGTTTGCCGATGGGAGCGTGCGGTTCCTTGCGTATTCCGCAGACGACATCATGCCCGCGCTGGCCACGCGAGCCGGCGGGGAAGCCGTTACCCTTCCCGACTGAACTCCGCCACGCTTCGGACTTGTTACCACCCGGCATTCCTCTGGTTCTTCGCCAGAAAACCGTTTGCGGTGTAGCCCTTCCCACAGTAAACTTCTAATACCTACCAGAACCGCCGGTGCGCTTGCACCGGTGGTTGTTCAGCCTTCCCCCAACTCCTTCTGGAGTTCTGCAATGCTCGTTATTCCCGGTGCGGCAGCCAAGAACGATTGTGATCGCGTGACTCGCCGCGATCTTCTCCGCGTCGGCGGCTCCGGCGTGCTTGGCATCACGCTCGGCGACCTGTTCTGCCTCCAGAAGGCCAGCGCGAATGCCAAGAAGGGCGAAGGTGGCGATGGGCCGGGCTTCGGCAAGGCCAAGAGCGTCATCTTCATCTATCTGCAAGGCGGACCGAGCCACCTCGACCTGTGGGACCCGAAAGACAACGTCCCCGACAAGGTGAAGAGCGCCTTCAAGCATCAGCAAACGAAACTCACTGGCACGCACGTGACCGAACTGATGCCCAAGCTCGCGCAAGTGCTCGATAAAACCACACTCATGCGCGCGGTGAGCTACACGCCCTACGGGTTGTTCAATCACACCGCGGCCATCTACCAGATGCACACGGGGTACACCACCGACAAGGTGAGCGCTTCCGGGCAACTCGAACCGCCCAGCCCCAAGGACTTCCCGACTGTCGGCTCGAACATCATCAAGATGAAGCCACCGACCGTGCCGATGCTTCCATTCGTGATGATGCCGCGTCCGCTGCAAGAGTCAAACGTCGTCGGCAAGGGCGGCAACGCGGGCTTCCTGGGCAAGGCGTATGATCCGTACACGCTCTATCCGCCCGGCGACGACATGGACATGGCGAAGATGGACAAGATTCGCACGGATGACTTGAAGCTGCGCGAAGAACTCACCCCCACGCGCATGGAGAGGCGCGCCACGCTTCGCGAGACAATCAGCAAGGGGATGCCGGAGATCGAAGAAGCGGTCGCCAAGCACGACCTCGACGAATACTACGGCAAGGCTCTGGGGCTTGTGGTCAGCGGGCGGGCGAAGAAGGCGTTCGATCTGGCCGAAGAGAAGCCCGCGATGCGCGAGAAGTACGGCAAGAACACCTTCGGCCAGTGCTTGCTTCTGGCTCGCCGACTGGTGGAAGCCGGGACGCGGTTCGTTGAAGTCGTCTGGCCGAAGGTCGCCAACAGCGACCGGCACTCCTGGGATGTTCACGTCGGACTGTCCACGCGCATGAAGAATGAGTCCGCTCCGATGCTCGATGGCGGCCTGTCTGCTCTGATCACCGATCTCGACGAACGCGGACTCTTGAAGGAAACGCTTGTGGTGTGTGTCGGCGAATTCGGACGCAGCCCGCAACGCGGCGTGAGCACTTCGGGCAACCAGAACGGAGACGATGGCCGCGACCACTGGCCATACTGCTACACGGGCGTGATTGCCGGTGCCGGCGTGAAGCGCGGATACGTTCACGGCAAGAGCGACAAGACCGCAAGCGCTCCGGTGGACGGCGCGATCCACCCCACCGAGTTGCTCGCAACGATCTACCACTCGGTGGGCATCAAGCCCGACACGATTGTCTACAACCACTTGAACCAGCCCCGCGAACTGGTCAAGGGCGAGACCGTCAGCGGGTTATTGAGCTAACCAAGCGAACGGGGCGAACGGCCGGCGTGAGCCGGCTGGTGAGTGAATGCCGAACAGCCCACCCGCGAATCGGGTGGGCTTTTTCGTTTCTCATGAGTTACCAGCCGATTGGGCGACTTTTGGGAGTGGATTAGCCCCCCACCCACCCTGTTTTCGGTTTTGCGTGTTTTCGTTACGATTTGCAGTGTTTGAGAGCTTTGCGGTGCAAAATGGTGGCCACAGAGGGCCACCAAATGCTGGAAAACGCAGTGTTTGGATCTGGCCACATGTGGCAAGGCCATTCACGACGTTGTCATAAGCTATGTTGGGTCAGCATGTTGCGCCGGGGAATTTCCGACGAACTGAGTGGTCATTTGTTCAAAATCAAGTGGGTGAGATCGTCGGGAGCCTTGATTTCCAGTGCATCCGAAGCCAACCTAACTGAACTAATATTCATCACCGTGAATGGCCTGGCCACCTGTGGCCACAGCGACCTCGGACCGTTCCCAGAAGTTTTGTGTTCCCCAAAGCAATCTTGACTGATAAATGAACACTTGTCAATTAACTGTTTATTAGATCACTTCTCGCATCCAACACCCAACTACCACCCAACCCGTTGAAAGCCCACTCGGTCACTCCGAATCTCACTCAGCACTGTTCGAGGATGAATTATTCAGGTAGACGCAGGTAGACGCTTGACAAGTCGTGTGTGCGGGGATAACATCCCACCCATCAACACATTCCCGCTACTCGTTTGAGGGCGGACGTTGTGCGCAAAACTCAAGTCATCCTTCTGTTCGTCGTGGCCGGTTGCGCTGCCGTTGTTGCTGGCACTCTTGCTGCTCGCTGGTCTTCTTGGTTTGGCACACAATCTGCGCCCCCCCCCCCCGTTGCGCAGCCTGACCTCGTAATCGACCCGCAATACCTCAACTTCGGCGAAGTGTGGGAAACAGACCAGTTCGAGTGGACACTCACCGTCGAGAACCGTGGGTCAGACACATCGACGGTGACCGGACTTCACGGCTCCTGTACCTGCATGTCGGTGACCCCGAGTCAGTTCACCCTTCCACCGGGACAGAAACAGCATGTCCAGGTTGTCCTCAACCTCCGTAGCCGGTCGTCCCAGACTGACGTCCCCACGCAGGACGACTTTGCGGCGAGTCTCCAGGCTAACCTCCGCGGGAAGGAGAAACCGGTCTACTGGGAGTTACGTGGGCGCATCCGCCGATCAATCAGCACACTGGATCGGATCGACCTCGGCTCGGTCTCGCATCGTTCTCCCTCGGCAGCAACACAACTGCTACCTGTGAGATCCCTTTCGGGGTCTATCTCGTCTCTGGAAGTCAAGCCATCGCCACCTATCATCCGGACGGAACTCTCGCGGGGGACCGGTGACAGCTTTCAGATTACGGTGCTGCCGGTGACCGGGCTCGCAAAGGGGAAGCACGAGTCTGCGGTGATCCTGACTCCTGTCCAAGAGAATGGCGAACGCCTCCCCTCGATAAAAGTTCCCGTCACGTTTGAAGTTGGAGAAGAGGTTCAGGCAACACCCCAGGTCATTCAGTTCGGGGGTCGTGAAGTTGGCCAGGAAGCACGGGAGGCTCTCACCCTCCGGTCGCTGGGCGGGCTATCGTTCCACGTCAAGAGCGTTCGGGCTGAGGGGAACGGGTTAACCGTCAGCCCGATGGAACAGGATAGCGGGTCGATCTACGAGGCCGTTTGGCGTGTCACATCGAACGAGCCATTCGAGGGCCGCGTGATTTTTGATGTCGTCTTGGCGGATGGGGACTCATTCGAGGTCTCAGTTCCGGTTCGTGGCCGCGGGTATCGAAATCCGTGATCTGTTCGGCATGGGGGCATTTCATGCGTGTGGCACTGATCATCATCTGCTTGGTCTGCTTCGCGGCGGTCGGGCGCGGTCAACCGGTCAACGACCAGATCACGAAGGCGTGGCAGGAGCGGCACGACAAGGTCCGTACGGCCGAGTTCCACATAACGGCGAAGACCCACTGGTCCAAAGAAGGCTTTGCCCTCGAAGAGCAGGCGGGATACGGTCCACGCCCAAAGGAAGATGTCCACACCGAGTGTCGGTACGCGTACATTCTGGACGGGACGAAAGTCCGGGCTGAATCGGATGGTGTTCAGTGGAGCGGGGAGGACTTCCGCCAGTTCCGCCGCATTACGCTGCTGGACGGAAAACTGAAGACGGAGTTTGATGAAGGAAGGGATCCGACACCGCGCGGGTTCATCGCCCATGAGAGTGACTACTTCGAGGTGAAGTTTGCGAGTTTTCTTCCGCTCACCCGTTGCTTCCGAGGGGTGTCCCGCCTGATGAGATCATTCCTGATTGACGACTTGAAACCCACTGGCACGAAATTGGTGATCGGCGGGCGGACGTGCGAGCAGTTCGTCCTGAAGCGGGTTGGGGGCGATCGTACCGAGTTCTGGCTCGATCCTGGCCGGGATTGGATTATCGTTCGGGAAGCATACATCAACCCAAAACAAACTCACACCCAAATCGACATTACTTACGAACCGAACACGATTTGCGGGTGGGTGCCGACAAGTTGGGAATCTCGTCAGACAAAGCTCGACACCATCTCGATGTCTTCGGCTCGGTTTACAGTTTCCAAATATACCCTGAACGAAACAATTCCAGAATCGACGTTCACTCTCACGTTCCCGGCCGGCACGACCGTGCGGGATGTTCGCGATGTGCATAATAAGAAAGAGTACGTTGTCACGTCCGAGACGGTGCAAACGCTCACCACCGAAGCTGGTAGTCGCCCGTGGTGGCATTACGCGATCGCCGCGGCACTGGCCGCCGGGTTGGTCGGCGCGCTCGTCTACCTTGCCCGTCGCCGCAAGCGGAGTTCGTTTGTCTCAGTTTCCGGCGAGGCACAGTGAGGTGGGATTGTGCCTTTCGCTTCCAGAGGAGGTTACCGCGATGACGCTCAAGAACCTGCTTCTCGCGACTCTGTTCGTCCTGTGTGCGTTCTGGCTCTGCTCAAGCCAACCGATTCAGGCTGTCCCTACGAACTGTGACGCCGTGTGTCGGATGCGGCAGCACTTCTACATGCCCTCCGAGATGGCGAAATACCGCAAGTACAGAGAGGCCACCTGCGAGTTCTGCTGGACGAACCCCCTGAACACTGCTACCACGACCTGTCAAGTGAAAGCTGGTGAGGAGAACACCGACCTTTTCTGTTTCACGCTGGCCGGGAAAGAACAGGCCAACGAGTGGTGGGAGATCACAACTAAATCGGCGTGTAATTTCCTTCCCAACCACAAATCCATCGAAGCTAACCCCGCAGACCCGGACCCCATGGCCAAATCCGTGAAGGCCGGGATCACGGAGTGCAAAGACGTAAAATAATGCAAGATGGGAGTTGCAACAACCTCGTAGTTCCGGCAATGGAAGACGTATCCAAAGGGAAAGTCAGCCATGCGCACGACTCGTCCCCAGGCGTTCACGCTGTTGGAACTGCTGGTGGTTCTCGCCATCCTGGCGCTTCTGATTGGCCTCTTGCTGCCCGCTGTCCAGCGGGTGCGGACGAGTGCCGCTCGCACCCAATGCGCCAACAATCTCCGTCAACTCGCAGTGGCTACACAAAACTACCACTCAGCCCACGGTCGGTTGCCCACCGGCGTTGGCTCTGTCAGTGGGCCTAACGCCACCTACCCGTTCATGAACTGGCACGCTCGTTTGCTCCCGTACCTTGAGCAGTCAGCCTTGTGGGAACAAACACTCGCGGCCTACCAACAGAATCCCCAATTCACCGCCAACCCACCACATGCTGCCCGAGAAAGCGTTCTTACGGTGTTCGGATGCCCTGCGGACAGTCGCACGAAAAGCCCTGGTCCCTTCGGCTATGGCCTGACATCCTATCTCGGTGTAGCCGGGCGAAACACCGCGAGACAAGACGGTCTGCTCTACATGAACTCTGAACATCGACTCACCGACATTACGGATGGAACATCGAATACACTTCTGATTGGCGAGCGGCCTCCCAGCACCGACCTCCGGTTTGGATGGTGGTACGCGGGTTGGGGTCAGAACAAGGACGGGGAGTGCGATGGCGTGTTGGGTGTGCGAACCGAACCCCGGCTGGGGACGGGTATCGCGTGCGAAGGAATGCCCGAGTTATTTCAACCTGGCAAGTTCGACAATCAGTGTGACATGTTTCACTTCTGGTCCCCTCACACCGGCGGGGCGAACTTTGCGTTTGCCGATGGGAGCGTGCGGTTTCTGAAGTATTCCGCAGACGACATCATGCCCGCGCTGGCCACTCGCGCCGGCGGCGAAGCAGTCACCCTTCCCGACTGAACTCCTCCACACTTCGGCAATTGGTTACCCCAGCACAGACATATCGCGGAGCGCCAACGGTGGCACCGGGACACAGACATGGTAGAATCGGGGAACAGCGTCCTCTCCAACCGTGTCGCGAGTCTTCGCCCATGGCCGGACCCAACGTCACCGCGCCCACCGCGCCAGAATTGCCCGTGATTCTGGTCGCCGACGACTCGCTCCTCGAACAGCGTTACGTCGGCCGCATTCTCGATCAGCATGGTGGTTGGCGGGTCATCTTCGCGCGCAATGGCGAAGAAGCACTTCAGGCAATCACGCAAGCGCCGCCGGCAGTCGTCCTCACCGACATGAACATGCCTCAGATGGACGGCTTGACGCTCGTTCAGAAAGTTCGCGAGCAGTTCCCGCGCGTGCCGGTGGTGCTGATGACCGGCAGCGGCAGTGAGCGAGTCGCGGTGGCCGCGCTGAAGGCCGGGGCCGCTGACTACGTCCCCAAGCAGGCGCTCGCCTACGACCTCACGCCTGTCCTTGAACGCGTGCTGTCCTTCGGTCAGGCCGAGCATCGCCGATACAAGGTGCTGCAAGGCATGACTCGACGCAGTTCTCAGTTCTTGTTGGAGAACGACCCCGTACTTGTGCCTCCGCTTGTCGCTCAGTTTCGCGAAGACCTGATCGAGATGGGCTTATGCGACCTGACCGCTGCAACCCGAGCCGGGATCGCGATCGAAGAGGCTCTCTTGAATGCCGTCTATCACGGCAACCTGGAAGTCAGTTCCGATTTGAGGCAAAACGGAGATGAAGCGTTCACCGCGCTGGCAACCGAGCGCTGTAGCCAGGAGCCGTACGCCAGCCGCCGGGTAAAAGTGACAGCTCGCCTCACACCCACTCACGCCACGTTTGTCATCGCGGATCAGGGACCAGGCTTCGACATCTCCAAGTTGCCCGATCCAACTCACCCCGACTTTCTGGAGAAGCCAAGTGGTCGCGGGGTGCTTCTGATGCGCACGTTCATGGATGAAATCCGCTACAACGCCACCGGCAACCGCGTCACACTCATCAAGCGCCGAGATCGCTCCAGTCGGGATGGATAAGTGTAACGCCTTGATTCCGGCGCGGTACAATCTTCTGTGGTCGCCTCCCGTCCCACTTCTCTCCCGGAGCGATGTCATGAGCGATTCCGTTGATCGCAGGTCATTCCTTCAGTCGTCCGCGGTTGCTGGCGCGGGTCTCGCGTTCCTCTCCGGCCTCCCGGCCGTATCCGCCGAGGATGCGAAACCCGATCCGAACCTCGTCCGGCTCGACTCCGACATCGAACCGCTCGTTCGGGTGATCGAAGACACCCCCCGGAACAAACTTCTCGAAGAGATCGGCTCGCGGGTGAAGAAAGGACTGCCGTACCGCGAAGTGCTCGCGGGTTTGCTCCTCGCCGGTGTGCGGAACATTCAACCGCGACCCAATGTCGGCTTCAAGTTCCACGCGGTGCTCGTGGTGAACTCCGCTCACCAGGCCGCGATGGCCGGGCCAGACAAGGAACGCTGGCTCCCGCTGTTCTGGGCACTCGATAACTTCAAAGGCGCGCAGGCGACGAACATCAAGGAAAGCGGCTGGCGGATGAAGCCGGTCGATGACTCGAAGGTGCCAGCTGGTCGCAGGGCGGCATTCGCAGCCTTCACCACCGCGATGGATAACTGGGACGTTGAGGCCGCTGATGTCGCCATCGCGGGGCTTGCGCGCACGGCCACCGCGGGCGAGTTGTTCGACGTCTTCGCCAAGTACGGCAGCCGCGACTTCCGCGACATCGGGCACAAGATCATTTATGTAGCGAATGCCTTCCGCACTCTGGAAGTGATCGGCTGGCAGTATGCCGAGCCGGTGTTGCGTTCGCTGGCGTTCGCCATCTTGAAGCATGATGGGAAGAACCCCGCGAAGGAGGATCTCGAAGCAGACCGACCCGGCCGCAAGAACGCCGAACGCATCCGAAACGCCGTCATTCCGGGCAGAGTCACCGACAAGCCCACGCCGGAAGTCACAAAGGAAGTTCTCAAGAAACTCCGCACCGCGACCGCCGACAACATGGGCGAGGAGGTTTCGGATAGCATCAACTTCGGCGTCATGCCGCGGTTCATCTGGGATGGCCTCTTCCTCGGAGCGGGTGAACTCTTGATGCGTCAACCGGGCATCGTGGGGCTGCACACGCTCACCACGCTCAACGCGATGCACTACTGCGCTCGCACAACCAGCGACGCCAATCTTCGGTTGCTGCTGACACTGCAAGCCGCATCGTTCTTGCCGATGTTCCGAGAAGCGATGAAAACTCGCGGAAAGGTGAGCGACGCAACGATCAACGATCTGGAAACACCGGACGATCCAGCGCCGGTCAAGGACGTGAATGAAATCTTCACGACGCTATCGAAGGATAAACTCTCCGCGGCTCAGAAGGCGATCACTTTCCTGAAGTCGAAGCCGACAAACGCAAAGGAGATCATCGACACCGGCCGGTTGCTTATCTTCCTCAAAGGCACCGACTCGCACGACTACAAGTTCAGTTCGTCGGTGCTGGAAGACGCCGCGTACATCTCACCGGAGTGGCGGAACCACTTCCTGGCCGCGAGTCTCTTCTGGATGAAAGGAACTGGCTCGGCTGATTCGCCTCTGGTCAAGCGGACCCGCGCCGCGCTCGCCTGAGAGTTTGAACAGGAGCCACCGGCGGACGCCACAGCGAGAACGTCCGCCGGTCTCCATTGAGTGAGAAGGTCAGTCGATTAATGGTGAGGCAACGAACGCCGATCACTGGCATTCGCGGAAAGCGGTGAGACAGGTTTTCGGGGATGATGACAATTCCTCGGTCAGTCTGAAGCTGACAGGCGATCTGGTCGGTTGGATTTCCGCGCTGCAAACGCATCAGTTCGAGATTGAACGCGAAACACCCGACGAGAACGCCATTCGCTTCCATCATCCGAAGAGGTGTCAGTTGCTCAGAATCCAGCCCCGTCCACACTCGGAACTCTGCCGCTGAGATCAGGAACGAGTAGTTGTTGCCCGTGTCGAGTACCGCCGGGAATGTGACTGGCACAAGTGACGGCGTGGGAGTCCAGGCACTCAACCTCACCCAGACAATCGGTTGATTCGTTCGGAGAGTAACGGGAACACCGCCCGGAGCCACGGTTCGTTCACGGTCGACGAGTGAAACGCGGGTGAGGACGAAGGGCATACAAGTTTCATGTCAAGAGATGGAGTCCGCGGCATCCGGGAGAAGACACACAACCACAAATTCGGTTTCCTTGAGTCCACGCTTCAGGCACTTTTTGTAGATCGTGTCCCAATCGTTGCCAACAAACAGCAACTCAGACGCATCACACGCGGCCCACCAGCCTGGATGCTTCTTGAGCAACTCCGGAAAGTGCGCTTTGAACACCCGCAGCGATTTACGAATGCCCTCCGGCAGCGGAGGAGGAACGTAGTCCTCCGCCGGGGCAACCTCGGCACCGCTGGGACTCTTCGCGGCAGACATGACACACCTCGATTTGCAACCCACACGATTGTAACACAACCGCGTCCGGATCACTCCTCTTCTTCGCGCAGCTTCGCGAGCACGCTGTAGTCTTCCAGAGTCGTTGCGTCACCGGTGGACTGGCGGCCGGCGGCGACATCGCGCAGGAAGCGTCTCATGATTTTTCCGCTGCGCGTCTTCGGGAGCGCATCCGTAAACCGAATGTCGTCCGGCCGGGCGAGAGCGCCAATATCCTTCGCGACGTGTGCCTGCAATTCCTTCTTGAGTTCGTCGCTCGGAGCGATCCCTTGCTTGAGCGTCACGAAGCAGCAGATCGCTTCTCCTTTAATGTCATCCGGCCGACCGACCACCGCGGCCTCTGCCACTTTCGGATGATGAACCAGAGCGCTTTCGACTTCCATCGTGCTTAACCGGTGACCGCTGACGTTGAGCACATCATCGACGCGGCCCATGATCCACATGTAACCGTCCTCGTCCTGCCGTGCTCCGTCGGCGGTGAAGTACACGTCCTTGATTTGCGACCAGTACGCTTGCTTGTAGCGCTCGTCGTCGCCGAAGATCGTGCGCAACATGCTCGGCCACGGCCGCTTCACGACAAGGAACCCGCCCTGATTCGGAGGCACCGCTTGTCCTTGCTTGTCCACGACCTCCGCGATGATTCCCGGTAGCGGTTTGGTCGCGCTTCCGGGCTTTGT
Source organism: Planctomycetia bacterium (assembly GCA_022616395.1). GTDB lineage: Bacteria > Planctomycetota > Planctomycetia > Gemmatales > Gemmataceae > Gemmata. The sequence goes on from JAKEEV010000930.1 coordinate 14,034, forward strand.
GGGAATCGCGCCGGGGATCGGCGAGATCAGGATACAGCCGGTTTCCGTCTGCCACCACGTATCGACAATCGGACACCTCCCGCCTCCAATGTGCGTGTGATACCAGATCCATGCTTCCGGATTGATCGGCTCGCCCACGGTGCCGAGCAGTCGAAGCGAAGTGAGGTTGTGCCCCTTCGGGTGTTGATCTCCCCACTTCACGAACGCGCGGATCGCGGTCGGTGCGGTGTAGAAGACTGTCACCTTGTACTTCTCGATAATCGACCAGAAGCGGTCTTCCTTCGGATGATTCGGAGCGCCTTCATACATCACGACCGTGCTGCCATTCGCCAGTGGACCGTAGACGATGTAACTGTGACCCGTCACCCAACCCACATCCGCGGTACACCAGAAGATGTCATCTTCCTTGATGTCGAAGACCCACTTGTGAGTGAGCGAAGTGCCGAGCAGATAGCCGCCAGTCGTGTGAAGCACGCCCTTCGGCTTTCCGGTGGAACCGGACGTGTAGAGGATGAAGAGCGGGTGTTCGCTATCGAGCTCTTCCGCGGGGCAATTATCACTCGCGGAGGCAACCAGATCGTGCCACCACACGTCTCGACCGGCTTTCATGTCCACCGCGACATTACAGCGATTGAAAACAACACACTTCTCGACCGTAGGCGACTTCGCGAGCGCTTCATCGACATTCGCCTTCAGAGGCACGACCTTTCCGCGACGCCAGCCGCCGTCCGCGGTGATGACAAGCTTGCTCTTGGCGTCGTTGTTGCGATCCGCGACGGCATCCGCCGAGAATCCGCCGAAGACAACCGAGTGTGTTGCTCCGATGCGGGCACAGGCAAGCATCGCGATGGCCACTTCGGGCGTCATCGGCATGTAGATCGTGACTCGGTCGCCCTTCTGGATGCCGAGCGACTTCAGCCCGTTGGCGAACTTGCATACTTCGCGATGAAGTTGCTGGTAGGTGAGCGTTCGCGAGTCTCCCGGTTCGCCTTCCCAGATGATCGCGGC
>JAKEEV010000121.1 GCA_022616395.1 Planctomycetia bacterium
CTGTACCGGAGGGGTTCACACCGACGAAGTTGCCAACGATGACGAGGTTCGTGGTGTCAGCCACGAGCGCGGTGATTCCGTTTCCCTGTTGAATGCTGGTTCCTTGCCTGAATCCGTTAATGACCAGCCCACGGATGGTGCAGTCGGGAGCCGTGATAACCAATCCGCTTGTCTGACCTGCATCGTCGCCGTTGATCTCGATGAGCAACACGGCATTGTTACCGACTGCCAGCGAATTGGGGCTGGCACCGGGCTGGGTGTAGCCGTCGATGACCACTGCGTCTTCGATCTCGGGAAGCTGAACGTCCGGCTGGATGGTGTGAACGCCGGCGCCGGAGATGTTGAACTCGATCCGGTCGGGGCCGCCACTGTTCGGGTTGCTGTTGGCGTCGAGGATCGCCTGGCGAAGCGAGCCGGTTCCTGAATCGTCGGTGTTGGTGACGACGAACGTCGCGGGCACGTCGCGAGTTTCGAGCGGTTCAAGAGAGAGTGTCGTGCGGCCTGAGCGCGTTGTCATGGGTACTCCAGTCGAGTGAAGTTTCAGGCCGGGGAAAATGAACCAGCGGTCAAACTGACCGCCGGAGTTCCGCCCAGCGCCTACACACGAGAACGGAAGCACCTGACGCGAAAAAAATGGAATGCGAAAAGTGCCTCACTGCTCGCAGTAGACGCGGAACCCGCTGTCGTCGCTCGCGGCTGTCATGCCGCGTCCGCCGAAGTTCTCCGAAGAGGTGTAACTGAACGTGACGTGCTTTGGATGGAACCGGAAACTTCCCCCGTGCGTGAGCCGATACACATTCTCGGTCAGGTCGGTTTCCGGTCGGTAGTTGGGAGCCACTGTTCCTGAACGATCCATCACTGGTTCGTGGACGTTACCGAACATGTCATAAAGCCCCCAGCGGGTCGGCTTTAATTTCCCGCCTCGGTGAGGCCGACCACCCGAGTCAGCCGAGGACCAGCCGTGGGTGCGGGGGAATTGATCGCCCCCCCGGCACGCCCAGTTCCACTCCGCGACCGTGGGCAGACGATATGTGCGCTTCTCCTTCTCCGAGAGCCACCGACAGAAGGCCATCGCGTCGAGCCAGCTTACCCACACAACCGGGTGATCGGAGGCCGTGGCATCGACTCCGGGATTCCGCCAGTCAAAATCGCGCTTCGGCTCGGGCGCGATGACCGGGATCGGAGGGAGCCGCAGAAGATTTGCGGCCTCCGCGCTGGTGACGTACCGGGTCGCGTTCACAAACTGGTGGAACTGAGCTCGAGTCACTTCATACATTCCCAGTCGGTAGGGTCCGCTCAGCACTTGAGGGCGTGCGCCGGTCTTCGTCGACATGACCGGGGGAATGAGAACCAATTTCATCCCGATGCTGTTCTCGATGACCACCGGAACGCCGAGGTGTTCGCCCCACGTCTTCTGGAGTTCGCGGGCTTCCCTCTCGGTCATCTGAGCCATCCCAATCGGGACTGGTCGCGGCATGGGTGCGATCTGAATCGGTTCAGGTGGCTCTGATACTTTCGCTGGTTCAGGCGTGACCGGTTGCACGATGCCGGGTTGGTCCGAACCGGCCCACAGGCGAACAGCCAGTACGACCACGGCCGCCACAGCGACCAGCCCACCGACCAGCGCGATCCACACCCCTCGTTTGAGAAGCGGGAGGCGCTGCCATCAACCGTTCGACCGCGGCTTGATATTCCGGATCGCTTGGCGTGGAAGGAGGTGGTTGGCGCAAATCACCAAGCACGAACTCGGTCGCGACCAGTTCGTGCCGGAATATGCGCACGCGTGTTGCGCACGAAGGGCAACCCGCGAGGTGTTCGGACACCGCGGATGAATCCGGCTGGGACAACTCCCCCACGACGAATCCACTCAGAGCTTCATCGGATGGGCATTTCACGCGCACGTCAGTTTCCTCCCCCTAACTTTAACGGAAACCCCTGACGCGAAAAAATCGGAGCCGGAAGCGTCAGCGACGGGTGACGCTTCCGGTTCTCAAAACCCCGTCGCTGACGCTTCCGGCTCCGATTCCGAACGCATTACCCTACATCACCATTTAACTCTTCGCGGAGCCGGCGCAGCACACGCGCCTTGGCCTGATAGACCGCGTCAACGGTCATTCCCAGTTCGGTTGCGATGTCACGAGCGGAGTGGTTCTCGACCGCCAGCCGCCAGAACGCCTGCCAGGTGTGCGGTTCAAAGTCGCCTCGGATTAACTCCGCCGCCCGGCGAACCAAGCCCGCTCGACTGCACTCTCCGTCACGCGACCACGATTCCGGCTCATTCTCCGGGATTTCTTGAAGGCGCTGCTGCATATCGGTGCCGCCCACCGGTGTTGCTCCACCGCCACGGAAGTGATCGCGAACCTTGTTGCGCGTGATTGTCCACAGCCACGCGCGGAAACTGCCCGCGGCTTCTTCCCGACGAAACCGCCCAATGCCGCGAGAGACCGCGTGGAACACCTCCTGAAGCACATCGGCCGCGTCCTGATTTTGCAAACCGCACCGCTTCGCCCAACTGTAAACGAGCGGACTGTAGACACGAACAAACCTCTGCCAGGCCTCGGCTTCATTGGCACGCACGCGGTCGAGCAGGCTCACCGATGTGCCGGTGGCCTGTTCGCTGCCAGGCGGATCGTTCTTCTCTGTAGGAAGCATCGAACCTCACCGCGAATTGTCGCGGACGACCGGTTACAGGCGATAGCAACGGCCAATCATCGAGTGATACTCGGCAGGACTTGTGAAGACAATCGGATTTCGGCTTTGAACGTAGGACAG
>JAKEEV010000931.1 GCA_022616395.1 Planctomycetia bacterium
GACACCCCTTGATACTACTGGTCAGAGAGCGTTGAGTATTGCGCTCCCTGACGGTCGCGGCTCCGTCCGATTGAACCACTCTCCAATCTCCCTATCATCAACCTCGACGTTCTTTCTTGAACAGGGCGATTCCTCAATGCGGCATGTGCTTTCGGCGCTGGTGCAAAACCAACCGGGTGTCCTGGCGACCATCGCCGGGATGCTCCACTCTCGCGGGTTCAACATCGATAGCCTCGCGGTTGGCGAGACCGAGACGCATAACCTCTCGCGCATGACCTTCGTCGTTCACGGCGACGATCAGGTGCTCGATCAGGTGCGCAAGCAACTCGACAAGATCGTCACGGTCGTGCGCGTGGACGACATCAGTTCCGAGAACTTCGTCGAACGCGACCTGATGCTCATCAAGGTGAAGTGTACCTCCGCTCAGCGGCCGGAAGTGTTCCAACTCGCCGAGAGTTTTCGCGGACGTGTAGTGGACATCCAACACGCCAACGTCATGATCGAAATCAGCGGCACGGAGGGAAAAGTCGAAGCGTTCATCGACTTGATGCGGCCCTACGGCATTCTGGAACTGGCACGCACGGGGCGAATTGCTCTGGTTCGCGGGGAAGCTCGACCAGCGGTTGCCGCAGAGGGAACATGAATAGCGCACCTGAAAAGATCGTGCTCCCAACGCGCCGGCTCGACCCGGCTCAGGTGGAGTTGCTTCGCTCGCTGAAGCCCGGCGACAAGATCAAGATCACGCAGACGGTTCGCGTCGGCGCGAAGAAATGGACCGCGGAGGCGACCGGCGAATTTCGCGGAATCGCTTACCTGGAAACCGGTGTCACGACGGAGCGTGTGAAGGAAGACGATCTCGTTGTGCCCGTCGTCCGCTTCACCAAGACCAATGGCGAACTATCAAGTATCTCGATTGACGAGAACACTCAGGTTGCCCGGATTTGAGATTGCAGATTTGGGATTTGAGATTTCAGATTGAAAGACGCTGCGAGGTGAAGCCTCACGACTCTTGTCTTTCAATCTGAAATCTGCAATCTGAAATCACAAATCTGCAATCTCAAATTCCTCACTCCTTCTCTCCCCACACCTGTATCCCAAAACCATTCAGGTCGACATCTTCGCCCTTCTCGGCGTCGCCCGGTCCTCCGCGATCAATCGACAGCCGCAGGTAGGCCCAGAAGCACGACTTCTCGCCGGCCATGTCGAAGCCGTTGGCGTCCACATCGGCTTCCAAAAGCCAGCGCCAGCTTCGGCGTTCGTCCTTACCGCCATCGGTAGCTTCTTCCTGCCAGCCCTTGAGTACACGCGAGAGATTCTGAATCGCGACCCGCCAGCTTTTCTGTTCGCTGATGTGAAGGCGCAGTTCGTCCGCGTTCGCTTCGAGCGTCGCGTTGGGGACACCCTTGAGGGAATCATACAACTTGTGTTCGAGAGCAGAACACCTCCACGGCGACCACAAGTAGAATGTGACGGCCGGAGCTTCCATCGTTAGCCCGAACAGATCCACCCGCATGACAGCTCTCCGCGAATCGGTCTCCGATACTATTTCCTTGTGGCAAGATAGCTCACATAACACGAACGGAAAAGGTGAGTGGCGATGCAACTGCCCATGCACGTCGAATACCCCGTCATCGCCATCGGCGACCTGCACGGGCGAGTCGAGTGGCTCGATGCGCTTGTTGCGAAACTCCGTCAGCGCCCCGAATGGCCGGAGGCGAAGTTTGTGTTCCTCGGCGACCTGGTGGACCGCACAGATACCGTGAAGGAACTTGTATCTCGCGTGCTGGAACTCATTGCGGAGAAGCCCGGTAGTACGTGCGTGATGGGCAATCACGATCTGGCTCTGGTGAAGGCAGCCGGTCTCCACGACCAACCGCCCCCGGAATACTGGGTTCGTCGATATGGGGATGTCTACGATCACAAGTGGACGTTCCAGAGCTACCTCGGCCGAACGCCAGACTATCTGCCGCTCGGACGGTGGGTGAAGGAGTTGGCCGACTTGAAGGCCGCCGTGCCAGCCGAACACCGCGCGTTTTTGGCAAGCCTTCCGTGGGTCGCGGAGGCAGAAGGACACATCTTCCTTCACAATGGGTTGTCGCCGGAGTTGGATTGCCCCGCGCGCGTTCAACTTGAATGCCTGAAGCGGAAAGTGTGGGACCGCGCGATCGTGAACCCGCGCTTCGGAACGGACACCGACCGACTCTTCACGCCGGAATACCCGGTGTGGCTGGGCGCGGATCGGAAGCTCTCGGAGAAGCCGCTCCCCTTCCCCGGCAAAGTGCAAGTCAGCGGGCACATCAAGATTGACGCACCGGAGGTCAACCCGGTGGGCATTCGCATCGACACCAGCGGAGGCATCTGCGAACCGCTCACGGGTTGCATCCTGACAAGCGCAACCGCAGAGCCGGTGTTCGTGTTCAGCAAAGATCTTTAATCAGAGCCGGAAGCGTCAGCGACGGACAATCGCTCATCGCCCCGGCGCACTGAGTTCCCACGCGAAATAGACCGCGCCGACAACCAGCCCCGCGGTAGCCACAACGATCAGGTAGCACAGGAAGGTGACCGCTGCGGCTCGCCAGAAGGTGGTCGGTAGCATTGCGCGAATCAGAATTGTCATCGCCAGGAAGCTGACCGGAAGCAGGAGCACAGCCAGGGCCAGTCTTGCCGACTCGTCGGCTCGACGAAACCCCGGGAACGCCTCCATCATGATGACCATCGCGCCGAAATTGATCGCGAGGTTCACAATCGTTGTGATGAACGCGATGAGCATCCCCGTGCCAAGCCCCGGCTCCGGGATTGCCTTCTTGCCCCCGCGACGCCGATTTCGGCTGTAGGCCGGTTCATCGTCCGAGTCCCAGTCGTCCCACTGACCGAAGTCGTCCGTCTTGATCGGCCCGATTAACCAGTTGGCAATTGACACGGCCCCACGCACGACGACCGAGCCGATCAGCAGCGCGATTACCAAGCCGCCGCAACTCGCCAACAATCCAAAGCCAGCTCCAAGCATGTTCGGCCCCGACGCGCAGAGAAATGAAACACGCGCATCGTATCCGCGTAGAGAAAAGGAGCCAACGAGATTCACGCGAGGAGTAGGACAGGCTTTCTC
>JAKEEV010000932.1 GCA_022616395.1 Planctomycetia bacterium
ACCTTTGCAGCAAAACCCATGATTTGCAGAGTTTGGGCAAAGGTCGCCAGTTGGCGATCTGAGGCGACCTTTGAACATTCCTCGGGTTTGGCGCGTCTTTGGTGTCATACGCAATCGCATGGATTCGTTTCCGTCTGCGGCGGGTTCCGCAAATCCGATTCGGTACTTGACTTTTGTACAGTAATGGCGCATACTGGAGGAGAAGGAACTGGCACGCCAGACCGACCACCCTGCGCGCCGGCAGCCACCCAACCCAGCGCCAGACAAGCGCAAGACAAGCGTGAGGCATTACCGCCAGGGGGTGGCCTTTCTAAACCCCACAAAATGCAGCAAATGGTCGCGATAACCGCCACCTGGCCCCTATCCAAAACACACTAAACCCCACAAAACATAGGCTCAAACGAGGGGAAAAAAACCGGGGGGTGGCGGGGGGGGAGGGGAACGCCGGCTCTCACACGCTGGCTGATCCGCCCGCCTCTGACACAGCACAACAACCCATCAACCCACTCTGGTATGAGATGTTTTGAGTGGTCCGCGTGCTCCGCGAGCGGTGGAAGCTGCAACCACTCGCGGAGCGAGTGGACCACACTGGCCTACTTCCCGTAATACGCTCCGATGTCGCGGATGCCTTGCGGTGGGATGCGGTCGCCCGGTTTGTCGCCGGCCAACTCGAAGGACTGACCGAGGAACGACTTGCCCGGTCGGGCCCCGCGAGTGAATGGGTGTTCGCCCCAGTGCACGCCAACCACGGTGATGTCGAAGCGGTCGAAGGTTCCCTTCGCGGGCCGGTAACGAAGCGAACCAATGAGTCGCGCCTCGTACCCGCGTTCGGCCTTCGCCGTGTCCGCGTTGGTTGCCAAGAGCACTTCACCTTCGAGCTTCAGTTCGATCGCGTCGGCGTTCGCGGCGGTAACGGTCAGCGTGATTCGCTTCGCGCGCACGTCTTGCGGCTTCCAGTGTTCCGGCTCCCCGCGTGTGTTGTCAACCAGGTGGAATCGCACGATACGGTCCGCGATCTTCGCTGGTAGTGGGTAGCTGAATCCGACTTCGGCCTTCGCGGGAACAAGCGTCTTCACTTCGTCCTTCGTGATCCAGACGTGATCGCGTGCGGCCTGGTCGCCACCGGTTGTCTTGCAAGTCCCCATACAGAACTTCGCTTCCTTCTCGTCCTTGAGGTCGAGGATGCGGGTGTATGCCTTCAGGATCAGTCCACCTTCGGGTGGAGTGCGGCTGTAGTTCGCGTCGGGCTTGCCCGCGTCTTCGATCTTCACGACACCGGGCTTTGTTTTTGTTTCAGGTAACTTGCGGAATTGCGCCAGCCCCTGCTGCATCATTTCCTTGGTCGCACTGGCGCTCTGGCCGGCGTTCTTGTAGGCGAGCGGAGTGCCATCGGCCGCAAAGACATAAATACCCTGACGTGTCGAGCCGCCCGGCCCGGTCTTGCCCAGCGAGTCCGCGAGCGTGCGGAAGAACTCGCCCTCTTTATCTTGCCGGCGGCGTTGATACCAGTCATCGCCGGTAACCGGGATGAAGTCCTTCTGGCACATCTTGATGATGTCGGGATCGGCGAAGGCGGACACACGGCCCACCACGACATTGTTTCACCCGCACCCAAGTGGGTGGCCGTCCATCTCCCAGAGCAAGATGGGCTTCCCGGCGGCCGCGGCCTTCTTGCGAGCCTCCCACAGACTCGTTTCCCACGGGATCGTGTCAAAGGGGTCTTCGCCATCCAGTGGCCGGATGACCGCACGAAGTTTCGTCGCGTCCTCGGCAGTCAACGGAGCGGCGGCCGACGGGGCATGGAACCAAGTAAGAACACCAACCGCGACAACAGCAGTCGCGAAGATTGCAAACCTGAGCCAGCGCATGACGAACCTCCGAAGGAGCGGAAGATAGAGTGTACCACACCGGAGGCGAATACAGAATCACGCGGCGACACGACCCGGTCAGGCAGGTGGCGGGACGAAAAACAAGTCGTTGCCGAGTTTGAAGAACTCCAGTCGTGGGTGGATGTCTCGGAACGCGAGCAGCCCGCGATCCTTCTCGCCCGGAACGATTACACACGAACTGTCGGTGACTTCCAACGTCGGCCATCGGGCGAAACGAAAGCGGAACGGGATTAACAATCCCGGAGTTGTCCCCGCAACGCCGCGCAAATTGACCCGTCGCCCACCGACTGTGCGAAGGCCCAACGCGCGGGCCAGTGACGCGGAGAGCGTTGTCACTTCCGCTCCGGTATCCAGCACGAACGGCTGGGAAAGTCCGTAAGTGGCCCCGTCCCACACCTCAAGATCTATCTGAATCGAGACGGTGAGTAACCCGGTGTTGCGGGTTAGCTCGGTGACGATGTCAGCCCGGAATCCGAGATCCGCCATCGCCCGCCTCCTGCTGGGGTTCGTCCTCGATGCTTTCGATGGTGCATGACGGAACCCAGATCGCGTCGTCTTCGGGATCGCGAATCTG
>JAKEEV010000933.1 GCA_022616395.1 Planctomycetia bacterium
CTTGTGGGAGCTTGTCGGTTTGTTGTTCGAGGAGCAGTTGGAGAGTCCCTTCGGTCAGTCCGGCTGCGGCGGTGGCGATCTGCTCGAAGGTCCGGAAGTCCGCGTCTCGCGCTGCCGTCAACCCTGCCGCTTTGAGCAACGTGTTGAGGTCGTGTGAGTAACAATCCTCCACGACTTTCTTTTTCGGCGGGAAGTCCTCCGCCTTCGTTAACTTCGCGATGCACGCCTTCAGGGCGCACTCGACCGCGTAACCAGCCAGATAGTACGCCCCGTCCCACTTGCTCGCGGCCAACAGCACTGCAGCTTCGTTGATCCGCACCTGGGCGAGTTGTTGAAAGTCGGATCGAGTCATGGGCTGTCCTCATCGTAGCACCCTCCGCCAAATGCCGATAGGTCGCTACTTCTTCAGCTCCTTGACGCGGATGTTGCGGTAGCGGACGAAGTGCTTCGTCCAGTCTCCTCCTCCGTGGACTTGTAGCGCGATGCCTCCCTTGTCCGGCAGTCGCTTCTCGGTGTCCGTGTACTCCATGAACTTCACGCCCCGAATCCAGGTCGTGATCTTCGGCGGGTTCCCCTCGATCCGGGCACGCAGTTCGTTCCACTCGCCGTGCTTCCAGAACTTCGGCCAGTCTTCCGGCTTCACCGGGCACTTGAACCCGCCGTCCGCCTGCTTGCTCGGCACAACGATCTCGGTCACGTCCTTGCCGAAGTCGAAGTTCCTTACGTGTGGCTTTCCGCCGATGCCTTCACCGTAAATGCCCATGAGATTGCCGCCCTTGTGGTAATCGATCATCGCTTGATAACACTTGCCGGTGTCCGAACTGCGGAGGAATAGCCCGCTATCGGGGCCATCGTCGTTGTTCATCTCCAGGACCACCTCGAAGTCACTGTACTCCTTCTCCGTGATGATGATTCCGCCGTTGCCGGGCACGTCTTGAGTGCCAACGATCGCGCCCTTCTCCACGACCCACTTTCCTCCGCTTTTGTTCTTGCTCGTGCGGCTGTGGCCGGTCTTCGCGGAGACCTTCCAGCCCTTGAGAGTTTTGCCGTCGAAGATTGTTTCAAAGCCGGCGTCGTCGAGCTTCTCCGGTTTGGGTGGCTCAGCGCGCACGCCTGCGAACGACGCAGCCAGCGCGGCAATAAGTAGCAGTGCAGTGAAACGCATGGGAGTGACTCCATGAAGGGAAGAACCGGCGAACAGTATCAACGGTGTGCTGCGGATTGTCCAGCGTCTTGGTTGCCACGTTTGGCGACCGGGACCTAACACAGCGAGTGTGAATTCTTCAAGTAGACGGTTGACAAGTCGCGCGTGCAGGCCGTATCATCTGATCGTTCAACAACTCGCCCGCCAATCCAGGGCGGA
>JAKEEV010000934.1 GCA_022616395.1 Planctomycetia bacterium
GCGGAACTGCCTCAACTCAACGGCCGCGACCACAATCACTACGGCTTTTCTTGTTGGCTCGCCGGTGGAGGAGTGAAAGGCGGTACGGTAGTCGGAGCAACCGACGACTTCGGCTTCGCCGCGGCCGAAAACAAGGTACATGTCCACGATCTACACGCCACAATGTTGCATCTGCTTGGTTTCGATCACGAGAAACTCACCTATAGATATGCCGGGCGCGACTTCCGGCTTACCGATGTGCATGGGAATGTGGTGAAGGAAGTTGTCAGATAAAGCAGTTTCGACAGGATAACAGGATGAACTCGATTCAAGATTTCATCTCTGTTTATCCTGTTATCCTGTCGAAACTCTTCTCTTGGATTCCTCATGAAGATCACTCAGGTTGTATGTCAGATTCTCCGCGTGCCGAACATCATCGCGAAGACCGCGAGCAGTCAGGACGCGGTGCTTGTTCGCGTGCGCACCGATGATGGTCTGGAAGGTGTTGGCGAAGCGGACTCGTCGCCGGAAGGCGTGAAGGCGATCATCGATGCTCCGTTTAGCCACAACATCGCGTGCGGACTGCGGCAACTTCTGGTTGGCGAGAACCCGCTCGACCACGAACGGCTGTGGCAGAAGATGTATCGCAAGACGATGTACTTCGGCCGCAAGGCGCTCGGCATCACTGCGATGGCCGCGGTCGATATGGCTCTGTGGGACTTGAAGGGCAAAGCGTTCGGTCAGCCGATTCATCGGCTGCTCGGCGGTAAGCAACACGACCGCGTTCGCGGGTATGCCTCGATACTCTTCGGTCGAGACGGCAAGGAGACCGCCGACATCGCGCGGAAGTGGGTCGCGGCCGGCTACAGCGCGGTCAAGTTTGGCTGGGAACCGATGGGCACATCGGAAGCCGTGGACATTGACCTCGTGAAAGGCGCACGCGAAGGCTTGGGAAAAGCAGCTCTCTTGATTGATGCCGGCTGCGTTTACGACGCCCGAACGGCTCTCCGACGCGCACACGCGTTCGCGGAGTATTCGCCGGAGTGGTTTGAGGAACCTCTGCGCGAGGACGACATCGACGGCTATGTGTGGTTGCGCGACCGCTCGCCGATCCCGATCGCGGCCGGGGAAGGGGAGTGCGGTCGAGAGTCGTTCCGCCCGCTGATTGATCGCAGAGCACTGGATGTTTATCAGGTCGATATATCGCGGTGCGGGTTCACGGATGCCGCTTATATCCGCGCCCGCGTGGAAGAGATCGGCGCGCGACTGTGCAACCACTGTTACACAAGCCCGCTCACGGTCGCAGCGAGCATCCACTGGCTTAGCACCTGTCGCGACGCGTTCGTATTTGAAGATTGTGTCGAGGATTCGCCACTTCGACATGAGTTGACAATCGAGAAGGTGCAATCGGTCAATGGGTGGATGGAAGTTCCGGATAGACCCGGCCTGGGCGTGACATTGGACGAGAAGTTCGTGAAGAAATACCTCGTAGCCGAATCGAAGTAAATTAGGAGGGACAGTCGATGGATATCGATGGACCAAATGGCAGTGTTTACAAGATGGACTCCCGAAGTGATCTGATTCAGTTCATTTACGCCCTCCAGGATGACCTGAAACAGCATCCGGAAAATTGGGAAAACAGTGATCTGCACACCTACCTGGGAGCACTTGCTGCTTTCTTGGGCGATGCTCACGGGTATTATCGAAACAAGAAGGAAGACGTAGACGCAGACGTGCCTTCTTGGAGGCTTCTGGCGGATTGTTTGCAGGCTGCGTCGGTCTACGACTAGATTTCGCCGCACGATAAACGCAGAAAAAGACACGATCAGCCGAAAACACAGATTGATTTCGACTCTCTTCCTCTCTTCTGTCTGGATCGTGTTTTTTCTGCGTTTATCGTGCGGCTTCTCTGCCTTGGAGAACACCCATGAGTCGCGCGAAGACGGAATATCGCTACGAGAAACTGACGTGGCCCGAAATCAACGACGCGGTTGATATGGGTAAAGTATGTATCGTCCCGTGTGGCGCGGTGGAGCAACACGGTCATCACTTGCCGCTGGATGTGGACTTGGTCTGTCCGTGTGGCATCGCGAATGGAACAGGTCGTGAGATTCCAGAGAAAATGTTGGTGCTGCCGGTCGTCGCGTATGGCTACACCGGGCACGTGATGGATTTCCCCGGCACGATCAACACGGATTTCGAGCACTTCATACATCAAGTTCTCGATATTACCAAGTCGCTCGCCTACCACGGCTTCAAGAAGATCATTCTCTTGAACGGCCACGGCTCCAATATGCCGAATCTCGATCTCGCGGCTCGTCGCACCAACTTGGAGACCGACGCGGAGTGTTGCGTGGTCGCGTGGTGGAATCTACTCACGGTAGACAAGACGTTCCTGCCGAAGTGGAGGCAGAGCAAGTTCCCCGGCGGCTGTTCACACGCGTGTGAACTGGAAACGAGTCTCTACTTATATCTGGATGGCGACAATGTGAGGAAGGATCTTATCAAGAGCGGCACAATCAGTTTCAACAACGACGATAGCCCGTTCAACTGGGTCGATCTATTCGCGGCTGGGCCCGCGACTGTCATTTCGTGGACGAGTAGTTACTCCGATACCGGTGTGCTCGGCGACGCGGAACTCGCGACACCGGAGAAGGGCTGGCAAGCTTACGAGGAAGCAGTGAAGCAATTCGTTCGCTTCGTGACGTGGTGGAAGGAGAGGCCGAAGGACGTTCGCAAGGATCGTCACCGCACGCCGCCCACAATGCCGATCCCGTGGGGCCAACGACCATTGAGTTAATGCAATTTTTCGACAGGATAACCGGATGAACAAGATTGATGAAGACAGAATACCGAATTGGTCGGATTGATTTGAATCTGGTTTATCCTGTTATCCTGTCGAAAACTCTTTTGGATTGCATCAATGAAGATCGCGGACGTTCGCCTCACCGGGCTTTCGGGTGGGACAGTCGAGGGCGGCTGGGCGGAGGAACTCGCGCCTGAAGATAACGTGCATACAGTTGTTGAGGTGGTCACGGATGAAGGCTTGATTGGAGTTGGGAGCACGTTCACGAGTCGCGATCTGGTCGCGGCGGCCGCGAAGCTCCTGAAACCGTTTCTGATTGGCGAACGGGCCGATGAGCCGGCGCGCGTGAGCGAGAAGTTGCGCCAGCATACGTTCTGGCAGGGTCGAGGAGGAAGTGTTGAACACGCCATCAGCGGCATTGACATCGCGTTGTGGGATCTCTTCGGCAAGATCACGCGCCAGCCTGTCTCGCGACTGCTCGGAGGCAACTATCGAAGCAAGATCAAGCCTTACGGCTCGCTGCTGTTCGATGAAGTGCAACCTCTGAGAGAAAAGTTGCAAGCCGCGATTGATCGCGGGTTCCGCGCGATCAAGCTCGGCTGGAAACCGTTTGGTCGCTGCGATGCGAAGAAAGATGAACTGCTCGTTCGCACGGCGCGCGAAGCGGTTGGGCCGAATGTGGAACTGATGGTTGATGCCGGCGGCAGCGACGCGTTCTGGCTGCACGGCTACAAGTGGGCGTTGCGCACGGCGCAGATGCTCGCGAACTACGAGGTGGTCTGGTTCGAGGAAGCATTGCCGCCGGATGACCTCGCGGGCTTCGCGGAGTTGCGTCGGCACTCGCCCGTGCCGATTGCAACCGGCGAAGTGCTCACCCGCCGACAGAGCTTCTGGCCGCTGATTCAGTCGCACGCAGCGGACATCATACAACCAGACTGTACGAAGTGCGGTGGACTCACTGAAGCGTGGCGAATCGCGTGGATGGCTTACGAACACAACGTGCAGTGGGTTCCGCACGGCTGGAACACCGCCATTGGCTTGGCTGCGGATTTGCAACTCTCCTCCGCGATGCCGGTCGCGAAGTATGTCGAGTTCCTCACGCCTTCCCCGTATGTCGATGAGCTTATCACGGTGCCCTTCCGTCCCGACGCGGATGGCTTCCTGACGATTCCCGATGCTCCCGGTCTTGGAATCGAACTCAACCGAGACGCGCTAAAGCGGTTCGGAGCGTAGCCGGAAGACACAGCCCCGGCGCGATCACACTTGGTACTCCCAGAGGTGGCATTGCAGAGAACCGTTGAAGAACGGAACGCGCTGCAGAACCTTCAGCCCAACTTTCTTCGCCAGCATGTCGTTGCTGGTGAACACGAACAGTCGCCAGCCGGGCCAGTGCGCGGAAACAGAATCGCCGATGCGCCGGTAGAGGCGAATCAACTCTTCCTCTTCGCCAATGCGCTCGCCGTAGGGCGGGTTGCAAATGATTGTGCCGGGCGTATCGCCTGGCGGGCGCGCGTCCTTCACATCGAGTTTCGTGAACTTCAAGAGGTGACCCACACCCGCAGCACGCGCATTGCCCTCCGCGAACTCGATTGCATCTTGTCTCACATCAGAGCCGACAATCGGAGCGGG
The DNA here is from genome assembly GCA_022616395.1 of Planctomycetia bacterium. Classification (GTDB taxonomy): domain Bacteria; phylum Planctomycetota; class Planctomycetia; order Gemmatales; family Gemmataceae; genus Gemmata. The sequence goes on from JAKEEV010000934.1 coordinate 4,415, forward strand.
GAGTTCCTTCTTCACAGACCGTCGAGCATCATCTCGGATGGCGTTCCAGAGCGGTCGGTCGAAGTCGAGCCAGCCCTGGAACGCGAACCACTTTCGCGTGAGGCCCGGTGCGCGATTGAGCGCGATCCACACGCCTTCGATGCAGAACGTCCCCGACCCGCAGAGCGGATCGACGAGCGGAGTTCGCCCATTCCAGCCAGTGCGCAGAAGCAAGCCCGCGGCGAGCGCTTCATTCAGTGGAGCGCGAGTCTGTATCGGCCGGTACCCGCGCTTGTGAAGCGAATCCCACGAGCTATCGAGGCTGAGTATCGCGTGGTTCTTTGAAATGTGCAGGTTCAGCCCGATCATCGGCTGCTCGGTGTCCACACTCGGCCGCCGACCAGTGCGCTCGCGGAACTGATCGCAGATTGCGTCCTTCACGCGGTGGGCCGCATACTGCGAGTGAGTGATCGCGGAGTCGCGCACGTTGCAATCGACCGCTAGCGTGTGATCGACCGTGAGGTAGTCGGTCCAGTTGATGGCTCGAAGTGTGTCGTAAAGTTCATCGGTCGAGTTCACGTCGAACTCGTGAATGGGACGCAGCACGCGCACGGCAGATCGCAGCCACAAGCAAGCGCGGTAGAGCAGGGCAGAGTCCCCCGCGAACGTGACTCCCCCGCGACCAGGCTCGATGCTGGAAGCACCGAGCGCGGTGAGTTCGTTCCCCAGTACCGGCTCCAGCCCGCGAGCACAGGTGGCGAAGTATCGCGTCATCAGTTCAACTGCTGAATCAAGACGATGATGCCGATGATGCAGCCGATCGCCGCGATAAAGGTGAGCAGTATCAGGCGTTGCGTGTACCACATCTCGACGCCCTTGCCGAATCGCACGCCCATCAACCCGGACTCGATCCCCGCCGAGATGAGGAGATCAATGGGCAGCGCCAGCAGGAAGACGATGATTCCCGCTTCCCAGCGCGGTAACCCGGCTGCTGAGCACGCCTCGTGAACCACGACACGCAGCACGCTGACCGCCATCACAAGCGACACCCACGCGACGAACATGATCCCCGCGGCAACCATCACGGTGGGCTTGGGCAGTCCGCAGAGCGTACATGACCAGCGGTAAATGAACGTGACCACGAACAGTGCCACCGGCACCATCATGATGAGGAAGAAACAGCAGGCGAAGGCAACTAACACTCCCACTACTCATTCCTCCGAAGAGTGGGCAGTGGATAGTAGCTCGTGGGCTGAGAGGCAATCATCGTTTGCGTTGTGGTTCTGATGTCGAAAGTCGAGGCAGTTTGCACGCTGTTATCTTGTTGATTTTACTCCTCACTGCCCACTGCCTGATGTTATCTCTGCCGGGGCCGGGAACTGTTTGCACAACTCTAGCACGCTCCCCTTCACGCGCTCGGCTACGCTTGTGTCGGTCGGGTGTGTCAGTACGTCTGAAATCCAGCGCGCGATCTGCTTCATCTCGGCTTCTTTCATGCCGCGTGTGGTCAGAGCGGGTGTGCCGATGCGGATTCCCGATGGATCGAGCGGCTTTCGCGGATCGAAGGGAATCATGTTCTTGTTGACAGTGATACCCGCGGAGTCGAGCGCCTGTTCCGCTTGTTTCCCGGTTGTGCCCTTCGTGGTCACGTCCACCAGCATGAGGTGGTTGTCCGTGCCCCCCGAGACGATTGAGAACCCGGCAGTCAGCAGTTCTTCGGCCAACACTTTCGCGTTGGCGATGACCTGAGCCGCGTACTTCGTGAATGCAGGCTGAAGTGCTTCGCGGAAAGCAACTGCCTTGGCCGCGATCACGTGCATGAGCGGTCCGCCCTGCACGCCGGGGAACACGGCGGAGTCGATTCGCTTGTCCCACGACGGCGGTTCTTTTCTTCCTCGCTCCTCATCTGTCATGAAGCGGTCGGGAACTTGCGCCTTCTTGCACAGAATAAACCCCGCTCGCGGACCGCGCAATGTTTTGTGAGTGGTACTCGTGACGAAGTCCGCGTGAGGAACTGGGTCCGGGTGAAGTTTCGTCGCGACCAGGCCCGCGATGTGAGCCATATCGACCATGAGTAGCGCGCCGACCTCCTTACACACCTCCGCGAACTTCCCAAAGTCGAAGAAGCGCGAGTAGGCGCTGGCTCCGGCGATGATGAGGCGCGGGTTTGTTTCGCGTGCCTTCGCGGCCATGTCGTCGAAGTCAATGCGGTGATCGCTCTTCCGGACGCCGTAGCTGACGACCTTGAAGTATTTGCCGGAGAAGTTCAGCTTCATTCCGTGTGTCAGGTGCCCGCCGTGAGCCAGATCGAGGCCCATGATTGTGTCGCCGGGCTGAAGCGTGGCGAGGAACACCCCCATGTTGGCCTGAGCGCCGGAGTGCGGTTGCACGTTGGCGTGTTCCGCTCCGAAGAGTTGCTTGACGCGCTCAATCGCCAGCTTCTCCGCGACATCGACGAACTCACACCCTCCGTAATAGCGTCTGCCGGGGTAACCCTCCGCGTATTTGTTCGTCAGGCACGAACCCTGAGCGGCCATCACCGCCGGACTGGTGTAGTTTTCGCTCGCGATCATCTCCAGGCCGAACTGTTGCCGCTTCCGCTCGCCCGCTACGGCCGCGAACACTTCCGGATCGGCTTGCTGAAGGATGTCCATGTTTGCTCCTGCTCTGGTCATTAGACCGCATTCACGATAGGGGCGAGTTCGTAGGATGTCGTGACGACTCTGACCACCCAGGATCCGTGCAATGATCGCGCGTCTGGACCACCTGCGGAAGC
>JAKEEV010000935.1 GCA_022616395.1 Planctomycetia bacterium
GCGGCACCAGCGGCTCAGCCGGCGTGAGGCGTCACGCGAGCGGACTCGTCGCCCCAATTTGGGCCGATTCCCCACTTCCTCTGTCTTCAACATCCCTCACATCGCGTGCTGAACAACCGCCGCGACGCGGAAGCGCAATCGGAGCCGGAATCGTCGCGTCGGGAAATCGAAACCGTCTCAACGCTTCCGGCTCTGATAGCCTGACTCACCTTCACCTGCCAGTAAAACAAGCGTAACATTGAGGAATGCTCCGCGAACTGGCTGTCCAGAATCTGGCGCTCATCGAAGACGTGCGCGTCGAGTTGCACCCGGGTTTCTGCGCCTGGACGGGGGAAACTGGCGCGGGCAAGTCGCTGTTGTTAGGCGCTCTGGGACTACTTCTGGGAGATCGCGGAAACGCGGAATTGATCCGCACCGGCGCCGACGAACTTCGCGTAACAGGCCGATTTGAATTGATGCGCTCTGAACAGCGCGAAGCAGCCGCGGAGATTTTGCAATCCGCGGTCGAGGAAGACGATTTGATTCTCACGCGGAGGCTGTCGCGTTCCGGGCGAAGTTCGGCTCTGGTCAATGACATTCCGGTTGCGGTCGGCACTCTCAAGCGCATCGGCGAGATGCTCGTCGATGTCCACGGCCAGCGCGAAAGTTACTCACTTCTCCAGCCTGGCTATCAACTCGAACTTCTGGATGCATTCGGCAAGCTCACGGATCAGCGCGCGAAGTACATCGCGAAGGCGGATCGCGTGCGGGAGTTGCGTCGCAGATTCAAGGAACTCTCAGACGCCCGACAAGCCCGGCAACGCGAACTCTCCCTCGTTCGCTTCGAGCGCGAAGACCTGGATAACGCCAAGATCCTACCCGGCGAACTTCTCGCTCTTCTCCAAGAGCGAGAACGCTTAGTTCATGCTCAGAGCCTCGCGCAGTTCACAAGCGGAGCCGCGGCTCGACTATCAGACGATGAGGGCGCGGTCACGGAAGTGCTCGGCAAGCTCATCAAGGAAGCAAATCGCTGGTCCGCGCTCGATCCGAAACTCGGCGAAGTGAGTGAGCGGCTCGAAGCTCTTCGTCCGGAAATCGAAGACCTCGCTGATACCTGCCGCGACCTCGCCGAACGCTTCGAGGCCGACCCGGACCGACTCGAAGAAGTCGAACAGCGCATTGAACTGCTTAAGAAACTTCAAACGCGCTACGGCAAGACGCCTGATGAACTCATCGAATACCGATCCACGCTCGATGCGAAGGAGCACGAGTTACAGAAGCAGGAAGACGACCTCGCGGGGATCGACACTCAACTGCGCTCTGCCTTCGCGGAGATGAAAGAAGCAGCCGCGACGTTGAGCAAGGCCCGCGCGAAGGTGGCGAAGAAGCTCGCGACCGACGCTCAGAAGCATCTCGCTGACTTGCACATGGCCGGAGCGAAACTCGATGCAGTAATTGAGCAGATCACTCTTTCCGATGACCCAATGGCCGGAGACATCCCCGCTTCCGGCATCGATCAACTGGAACTGATGCTCATGGCCAACCCCGGCGAGCCAGCTCGCCCGCTGCGCAAGGTCGCAAGCGGTGGGGAACTGTCGCGCACGATGCTTGCGCTCAAGACCGTGCTCGCGGCTCACGATCCGGTTCGCACGCTGGTTGTCTTCGACGAGATTGATGCGAACGTCGGCGGGCGATTGGGTGATGTGCTCGGCCAGAAGCTCGCGGCTCTTGGTCGGTCGCATCAGGTGTTGTGCGTGACACACTTACCGCAAGTGGCGAGCTACGCCGCATATCAGTGGACGATCCGCAAGTCCACGAACGCGAAGCGCACCGCGACAACCATCGCACCTCTAACGACCAACGATGCCCGCGTCGAGGAACTGGCTTTGATGCTTCGAGGAGACTCTCGCTCCGAGACCACGCGCAAAGAAGCCGCCGAGATGCTGAAAACAGCCGAGAAGCAACGCGCGGGGTGAAAGCGAGCCCTCACAGCAACATGTCGCACGACATTCACAATCTGGAAGTAGCAGCGTCGGACCTGGAAGCGTTCGCGCTCTGTCTGGCGCTCGGCACACTTGAGGCTATCCGCTGCGGCACGTGGCCGGCGGAAGCGGGTATCTGGACCCTCGCGCGGCCTAACTTCAGCGCGCGGCTGGAACAGACTGGTGTCCCGAGCGAAGTGTTGGCGATCTTCCGCGGGGCGGATGAATTGTCGGCGCTGGAGCAGTTGCCCGGACGGGAAGAGGTCGAGGTACAGATCTCCAAATGGATCGCGATTCTCCACTCGCGCCTCGCGGCGTTACCGGAGCAGTCGTGGCACGCGCGGTGGAGTGATTTCAACGAGCCGCGACCGCAAGGGAGCGGGCCAAGCCCTTACCGCGAAGGTGTCTGGCGCGCTCCCTTGCGGTCGCGGCTCGTTTGAAAGCCCTTCTCCTTTCCGCGTGTGTTCATCTCCGGCGCGCGGTATGCTCACTTTTCCGTCGCCCCCTCCCTCTTCACGACGGAGCATTTCCATGAGCGATCTTCCCATTGACGAAACGCGCCGCGAGTTCCTTCAAACCGGTGTCGCGGTCGGCGCGGCTGTTGCACTTGGCGCAAACGCTGCCGCTCAAGACAAGAAACCCGGCGAGGGAATCCCCACGCGACCACTTGGCAAGACGGGCGTGAATGTCTCCATTCTCTGCCTCGGAGGATGGCACATCGGAGACGTCAAGGACAAGGACGAAGCGGTGAAGATCATGCACGCGGCTCTCGACGAGGGCGTGACGTTCTTCGACAACTGCTGGGACTACCACGATGGCGGCAGCGAGGAGATCATGGGCAAGGCGCTTTCCGCCGATGGCGGGAAATGGCGAAAGAAGTGCTTCCTGATGACCAAAGTCTGCGCGCGAGACGCGAAGACCGTCCGCGCTCAGATCGACGAGAGCCTGAAGCGATTGAAAACCGATGTCATCGACCTGATGCAGATGCACGAGATCAACTGGGACAACGACCCGGAATGGGTGGTTGAGCAAGGCGGACTCGCGGAGTTGCTCAAGATTCAGAAAGAAGGCAAGGTGCGGTTTGTCGGGTTCACCGGGCACAAGTCTCCGCACATTCACCTGAAGATGCTGCCGGTTCACAAGTGGGACACGGTGCAGTGCCCGATCAACGTGTGCGACCACTTCTACCGCAGCTTCGCGAAGGAACTGATCCCGGCCGCCAAGAAACACGGAACCGCCGTGATTGGCATGAAGAGTCTCGGAGGCGGTCAGGGGAAGATCGTGAAAGACGGAGTCGCGACCGCGGAGGAATGCATTCGCTTCGCTCTGTCTCAGGACGTGGTCACGGTCGTCAGTGGTATTACGTCGATGGACATCCTGAAGAAGAACGTCGCGACTGCCCGGAACTTCAAGCCGCTGCAAGGCGAAGAACTCACGAAGCTACTCGCGAAGGTCAAGCCGCAAGCCGGAGACGGCCGACACGAGCGCTTCAAGTCCACCATCGACTTCGACGGCCCATACCACCGCAAGCAACACGGGTTCGAGTGACGACAGTAGGTCCGCTGAGCCGAGGCGGTTTCATAGTAGTCATCACGCTCCGCGTGATGTCGCGAGCACAGCGAGCGAAGAGAAACTCCGCCGCTATCGCGTCGGCATCACGCTCCGCGTGATGACTACTATGAAAACAGTGCCGCCC